>JAPOLW010000610.1 GCA_029976905.1 bacterium
CTCTACGCCGCGCGTGCCGTCGCTCCGCGCATGCTCGCGCGCGGGGGCGGGTATTTGCTCAATACGTCCTCGGCCGCAGGGCTGTTGACCCAGATCGGCTCGGCGCCGTATGCCGTCACCAAGCACGCCGCCGTCGCGCTTGCCGAATGGCTCGCGATCACCCACGGCGATCAGGGACTCCTGGTCTCGGTGCTCTGTCCGCAAGCGGTGCGTACGGCCATGACCGCGGGAAGCGACGAAGGTGGCGTGGCGGGCGTCGACGGCATGATGGAGCCCGAGGCCATTGCCGATTGTGTCATCGAGGGTCTCGACGCCGAGCGCTTCCTGATCCTGCCTCACCCCGAGGTGGAGGAGTACATGCGCCGTAAGACGGCCGATTATGACCGCTGGTTGCGCGGCATGCGGCGATTGCAGGCGCGTTTTTCCTGAACCGGCCTCTAGAAGCAGCGGGGCTCCGGGTCGTCGATGAAGTCCGGGTCGGGGTCGAATCCGTTGCAGATCTCGGGAGAACCGACCGGCGTCGTGACGCAGGTGTTGTCCTCGCAGACGCCGAAGACCTCGCCACAGCCGGGAACGGCCTCTTCGCAATCGACCTCGAACAGGCAGTCGAAATCGGACTCACAGGCACAATTGCACGTGCCACCCGTATACTCGCACTGATCGTTGCAGCCCGGACGACCGGTGCAGCGGAAACCGTCGCCCACGACGTCCTGGCAAATGGCGTCGTCGAGGTCGTCCCCGTCGCATTCCTCGAAGCCCTCGACGATGCCATTTCCGCAGATACCGCCGGGATCCGGCGTTGCCGTCGGCTGGGGGCCGAGGGTGGGCACCGGCGTGGGGCCGGGCGTCGGTCCCGGATCCGGAGCCCGCGCCACGGCGGGCATCCGGGCGCCCGCACCGAAGGCCGCGAGCGATTGGCTGAAGATTCCAAAGAGGTTCCCGTCGCCGGTGTCGGCTTCGAAAAAGACTTTGCCGCTCGATCCCAGGGTCCGCCCGCCCGCGACGGATTGGAGATCACTCAGGAGCACCGCGTCCACGGTCAGCGATCGCGACGACACGACGAAGCCGTCCCGATCCATGATGGTCGCCCGGGTCGTGACGGAATGGGGCAGGAGCTCGAAGCCCGAATCGTAGCGATCCCGGAACGCAGCCAGGATGACGCGATTTCCATCTCGCTCGGGCGGGTCGAGGTCGGCCGGATTGTAGTAGGTCGGAATCAGCAGGACCTCCGGCGTGAATCGTTGGTACCGCACGGACCCGCCGTCCACGGAGGTTCCCGGGGTGGCCCGTTGTCCGCTCCCGGTCACCGCGAGCCGGCCCATCGGATTGTCCCCGAAGCCTGCTCCAAGGGCCGTGTTGGCGATCGTATACCCACCCATCAGCGGCTCGGGAGGCACGACCGCCGTCGGGTCGCCGTCCCCACGGATTGGCGTGACGACGGCCAGACCTGCCTGGCCCCCGGCGACCCCGCCCGCCTCCTCGGCCGGATTCACCACCACGTTGCCTCGTGCGGGAAGCGTGAGGACCGACCGGCCGAGCCGGGCCGAGAGATCACGCGGATAGAAGGAGATTTCGGCGGTGATCTCTTCCGGACCTGGATTGGCGATCGTGAGGAAGGGGACGCGGTCGGTACGAGCGTCGTAGAAGAAGACCAACTGGTCTCCGACGGGCGCCGGAATTCCGCGCGTGGTCTGGGCATGAGTGGGGGCCACGAGGAGGACCAAAAGGCAGATGACGACGATGGGCATGGCCCCTATATCAGCGGTCTGCCCCCCTATGGTCAAATCCCTTCGAGCCTGGTTCCCGGGTGATTGCTCGCTTGCCATTTCATCGTCCCCGACGTTACCATTCGGGAGTCCTGCGGGGAGGAACCCCTTGCATCCTGGAATCTCCGTCGTCATTCCGGTCCATAACGCATCCGCTCTACTGGATGTCTGCCTGAGGGAGATGGCGACCGGGGACGTCGCCCCCTGGGAATGCATCGTCGTCGACGACGGGTCCACCGATGATTCGGCGCTGGTCGCGGAACGTCACGGTGCCACCGTCCTCTCCACGGACCGACAGAGCGGCCCGGCCCGGGCAAGGAATCTCGGCGCCCGTGCGGCGCGAGGTGATCTCATCCTCTTTCTCGACGCCGACGTCATTCCTGCGCCGGACACCTTGCGCCGTGTGCGGGATGCCTTTGCGGCGGACCCGACGCTCGACGCGCTGCTCGGCTCCTACGACGACTGTCCGTCGAGCCCGGGCTTCGTCTCGCAATACAAAAATCTCATGCACTGCTTCGTCCATCGGAACGCGAACCGAAAGGCGTCTACCTTCTGGAGCGGATGCGGTGCCATCCGGCGCGAGGTTTTTTTCGCAAGCGGTGGCTTCGACGAGTCCTATGACCGTCCGGCCATGGAAGACATCGAACTTGGCTACCGTCTCGTCCAGTCCGGACATTCGATCGTCCTCGACCCGAAGACGACGGTGACGCACCAGAAGCATTGGACGCTGACGAGCATGATCCACAGCGATATGGTCGACCGCGGGATTCCGTGGACGGAGTTGATCTGGCGCGATCGGGTCATGCCGAACGACCTCAACCTTCGCACCAGTCAGCGCGCGAGCGTGGCCTTGATGGCGTTTCTTCTGCTGATCACCGTGGCCACCGTGGCCACCGTGGCCACCGTGGCGGGTGGGTTGTGGCAGGGCCCC
>JAPOLW010000611.1 GCA_029976905.1 bacterium
GGAGAGGTGGCGCGAGAGATAGCCGGTTCCGGCGCCGAGATCGGCGACCCGCATCCCGGGTCGCAGGCCGAGCGCAGCGACCAGCGCTTCGGGTTTCTGCCAGGCATCGCGATCGGGCGCATCGAAGATCGCCGTCCAGTGCTCGACGTCGTCGAAGGTATGTCGGGCGGTCGCGTCGTGGGCGCCGCCGGGGCGGTGCGTCTTTGCCTGGTGAGACCCGTGTCCATGGGGGCGTGCCCCGGTGTTCTGCTCCGCGCCCGCCGGTCGTGGCGGGGCCAGGAGAACGAGGCCCAGGAGAAGCGCGACAGGCAAGGAACCGTACTGCATGATCCTTCTTCATTGACATCCGGCGCGTGGGATTCATAGGTGGTGCCGACCCGAATCCTGCTGGCGCCGCCGGGGCACGAGGGAACGAGTCGATGGGGACACGGATCGCCAGAGTGCTTTCGGTCGGGGCGTGCAGCCTGGCCGCGTCATTGCTCGCGCCCGGGGCGGCGGCGCTCGAGTTCGGGCCGAACGACGCCTTCACGTTCCGGGGCCGGTTCTACGCGCAGTACACCATCGCGACCGAGAACACGGAAGCGGAAAGCAACGGCACTGCCCTCGATCCCGCGGGAGCCGTTCCCTCGCGCAACGGCGGCGACCTGGTTCAGCAACGGAACTTCATGAACCCCGAATTCGAGGTCGACTTCCGCCGCCTGGCCACCCCGCTGGAGGGTTGGTTCGACGAAATCGAGGGGCGGGTTGCCCTCTGGGGCTTCTACGATGGCATCTACGACTACGGGCCCGAGCGATGGCGGCAGGTGCTCGCTCAATACCGCACCCACGAATTGCAGCAGGCGAGCAAGGGAACCCGGGTCGAACTCCGCGACGGCGTGGTGCGCTTTCCCGCGGGCATCTACGAGCGGCAGGCTCGCCGGGTGTACGGCCGCCGCCTGCGCGTGAACGAGGCCTACGTCGATCTGGCCGATGGTCCATGGTTCCTTCGCATCGGCCGCCAGGCCATCTCCTGGGGCGAAGCCGACACGATCGGCCTGCTCGATGCGAACAACCCGTTCGACACCACGATTCAGCCCGGCCTCTTCATCGACCTCGACGAGGCGCGCATCCCGCTTTGGACGGTCCGCGGCACCTATGAGGTCTTCGACGCCCTCGGTCCATTCTCGAGTGGTTTTCTCGAGGCGTATTGGGTCCCCGGTTGGCTCGATACGACGATCTCGCCGCTCGTCATCCAGAGCGCGAGCCCTTTCGCACCACCGCCGCCCGCCTCGGCTGGCTACGACACGCCGGACCCACAGCGGCTCAACATCTTCCAGCAGCTTCCCGAGCCCTCGACGGCAAATTCGCGCTGGGGCGTGAAGTTCCAGACGGTGATCGCGCGCGACTACAACGTTCAGACGTGGTTCTATACGACCTTTCCCATCCAGCCGGTCCCGGTGCTCTACGGCCTCGATGAGAACGGCCAGGCCGTCACTGCGCTGAAGAACAAACTCACCAACGTGATCGGCGTCGCAGGCAGCTGGTACAGCGAGGCGGTGAATTCGATCCTCCGGGCCGAGATTGAACTCTTCAATGGCGAGCCGGGCTTCCTTGCGTACAAAAACCTCGGGCGTGCGGTAGAGAGCGGTTTCACGCGGCCCGGCCACTTCCGGCGCACCAACGTTCTGCGGGGGGAGTTGGGCCTCGACCACAATTTCTTCGTGCCGGCGCTGAACCCGACGTCGAGTTTCCTGTTCGTGGGCTCGATCGTCTGGTTCTGGAACACCGACGAGACGCCGCAGTCCGACTTCCGGGCAAACGGGCTCCTCAAGCCATCGGCGATTCGTCGTCAGCAGGAGGGCGGCCTGCCGGCTGGCTTCTACAACGGCCCCTATTGCGACAACCGGAGCGATCCCTCGATCCCCCAGGCCCAGCGACAGTGCGATTTCGTGAACCAGGATCCGGCCGGGGGCTTCCTTCAGGCGACCCTCCGTTCCGACTTTCTACGCGGCCGGCTCACGGCGCAGCTGACCTCGATCCTCACGCACCGCGGAGCGCTGACCTTCGCCCCCTCGGTGCTCTATCGTTTCGACGATCACTTCCTCTTCGACGCGAAGTACGTGAACACGAATACCTTTGGCTCGATCAACAATGGCTTCACTCTCGGCCCGGGATTGCTCCGGGACCGCGACGAGTTCTGGGTGCGGGCGACCTACCAGCTCAACTAGGCCGGAGGTGGAGTGGGCGGGGCCGGGCGCGGCTCTCTGCCGGGCCGATCGCTCGCGGGCAGGCGGCGTGCATCGGTGGCTCGATCCTGCGGGGGCCGTCACGTTGGGGCTGCGGCTTGCGACGCAGGAAATCGGCCATTACATAGAATTCGCTGTCCAGGGACCCCGTCGTCTAGCCTGGCCAAGGACACCAGCCTTTCACGCTGGTAACACGGGTTCAAATCCCGTCGGGGTCGTTCCCTGGTCCCCCGGGGCCTCGAGGCCGGACCGTCGAGTCCTGCGCCGCGGCCGCCGTCGATCACCTGCTTCTCGTGGGGCCCCGCCGCGACGTCGAACCAGATGAAACATTTCGCTTAGGTCAGGTTCCTTGTAGGTCAGGTTCCTGGTCATTGTTAGGTCAGGTTCCTGGTCATTGGGTTTGGGTGCTGGTCATTGGGTTTGGGTTCCTACACCAACCCAGGAAATGCATTGACAACCAGGGCGGG
>JAPOLW010000612.1 GCA_029976905.1 bacterium
AAGAGCGCCCGTGGTGAAGGTCAACATCCCTTGCGTCGGCGCAGCTCGATGGCTCGTGGCACTCCTGGTCCTCGCGGGTTGCTACTGGAGTCGCTACCCGCAGCTCATGGAGACCCATCTCGAGTTGCTCGACCAATTCGGTGCGAAGCTCGAGGCACTCGAGGCGAGCGGGCGGGGGGTGCCGATCGAGAGTTGGGCGGAGTTCGTCTATCCGCTCGATCGGGCACGTGACTTCGCGAGAATCGCCAGGCAGCGCTTTCCGGATCGGGAATCCCTTCAGGAATTCGACAACGCTCTCGCTCGCTACGCGGATCTGGTGGACGACCCGACCCTGCTCAGCCGGGGGGATGCGAGAGCTCGCATCGGCAAGGGGCGCGCAGCTCTCTCCCGGGCGATTACGGATACCCGCGCTGCTCTGGCGCGCGAGGCGGGCGCCTGAAAAGTCGCGTTCCTCCATGGCCTGGTCTCCTCGCGTGCGGGAACGATCAGGCTCCGGGCGGGAGCAGAGCGACGCGTTTGGAGTCCAGGGTTCCGGCCAGGATCTGGGAGACCGTCTGACCCAGGACCGGGTGGTTCATCTGCGGGGCGACCTCGGCCAGAGGGAGCAGGACGAAGCGCCTCTCGGCGATGCGCGGGTGCGGAATCTTCAGGTTCCGGGTGTTCGAGATCTCCTGGTCGAAGAAGAGGATGTCGAGGTCGATGATGCGCGCCCCCCATTTCTTCCCTTTGACCCGCTTGCGGCCCATCGCCTCCTCGATGGACTTGAGCTTCTTGAGGAAATCGGTCGCCTTGAATTCCGTCTCGATTTCCATGACGGCGTTCACGAACCAGGTCTTCGCATCGCCGTGGGGCTCACTCTCGTAGAACGACGAGAGCCGGACGATCTTGGTGTCGGGCAACGCCAACAGCTTGTCGATCGCCTCGTTGATGTTCGCCGTTCGGTCGCCGAGATTGGACCCAACGCCGAGAAATGCTCGATGCGGCATTCCGGCCGTTCTCCTCCCCGCCTACACCCTCTACGTTCCAGGCCGCGCTCGTGGTGCGGGCTCCGGTGGCATTCGATGCCCGCGCCTGACTCTGAGACCGTAACCCAATCTCAGCGGGCCGACAAGCGAATGGCCTTTTCTTCAGCCCGTGTCCGGGTCAGGATCCGCCGAAGAGCACGTCCCGGATGGAGTAGGCCCCCGCCGGTCGGCCGGCGATCCAGGCGGCGGCCCGGACGGCGCCCGAGGCGAAGGCCTCCCGGCTTTGTGCCCGGTGGGTGAGCTCGAGCCGCTCGCCGATTCCGTAGAAATAGACCGTGTGGTCCCCGACCACGTCGCCGCCGCGCAGTGCCATGATCCCGATCTCCTCGTCCGGCCGCTCGCCAACGAGGCCGGAGCGCCCGTGGGTCGACCACGTCTCGAGGTCGGCCCCACGGCCGCGCGCCGCGGCCTCCGCCAGGGTGAGCGCGGTCCCCGAGGGGGCGTCCTTCTTTTTGCGGTGGTGGGTCTCGACCAGTTCGATGTCGAAAGCGCCGCCCAGGCGGCGCGCGACATCCTCCACGACCTGGGTCAGAAGGGTGACCCCGACGCTCATATTCGACGCCTGCAGCAGCGCGATGCGTTCGGCAAGGGCCACGATCTGGTCCTGTTGTCCGGCGTCGAAACCCGTCGTGCCCAGGACCACGGCACAGCCCGCATCGGCCGCCAGACCGAGGTGTTCCATCGACGGTTCGGGAAGTGTGAATTCGATCAGCACGTCGGCGTTCCGGATGGCGGCGGCCGCATCGTCGGTGACGATGACGCCGCTCGGTGCGACTCCGGCGAGGCTGCCGGCGTCTTCCCCGACCGCCGGGTGCCCGGGGGCTTCGAAGGCGCTGCTCACCACCAGGTCCGGGCGCGCCGCCAGCGCGAGCAGCATCCGACCCATGCGTCCTCCGGCGCCGGCGATCGCGACCCGGGCGCTCATGACGACGACTCGACGTCGAGTCCGAGGTCGCGGAGGACGGCTACGAGTTCGGCCCGGGGGCCGGCCGACATCGATCGCAGCGGGAGCCGCAGAACGTCCTCGCAACCGCCGAGCATCGCGACGGCGGCCTTGATCGGAATCGGGTTCGTCTCCAGAAAACAGGCCCGCATCAGCGGCAGCAGACGATAGTGCAGCGCCCTCGCTTCCTCCCAGCGGCCGTCGAGGGCGGCATCGGTCAACTCGGCCATCTCGCGGGGGATGACGTTGGAGAGCGCGGAGATGGCTCCGGCGGCGCCCATCAGGACGAGGGGGAGAGTCAGCGAGTCGTCGCCCGACAAAACGGCGAGTCGATCACCGCAGGCGGCAATCGTGTCCATGACACGGTCGAGCGAGCCGGTGGAATCCTTCACGGCGACGATGTTGTCGATCTCCGACAGCCGCGCCAGGGTGGGGACCTCGATCGTGGACGCCGTTCGGCCGGGGATGTTGTAGACCACCAGCGGAAGGGAGGTCGCCCCAGCGACCGTCCGGTAGTGGTCGATCAGTCCCTCCTGGGTGGGCTTCACGTAGTAGGGGGAAATGAGCAGGGCGCCGTCGGCCCCGGCGGCCTCGGCGCCCCGTGTCAGCTCGACCGCCTCGGCCGTGGAGTTGGAGCCGGTCCCCGCGACCACCGGTACGCGGCCGGCGGCGCGGCGCACGACCGTCTCGATGACACGGGCGTGCTCTTCGTGGTCG
>JAPOLW010000613.1 GCA_029976905.1 bacterium
GGTCGCCCCCATACCCGAAGAAGGTCTCCCCGGGCGCGCCACCCGGCACCGGCAGCCGGAGACCCTGGTCCTTCCAGTCCCATAGAAAGCCTCCCTGCGCCTGCGGGTAGGCGTGGAAGAGATCCCAATACCGGTCGAAGTTGCCGGTGCTGTTCCCCATCGCGTGCGCGTACTCGATGAGGACGATGGGGCGGGGGCGCGGCTCGGCCACCCACGAGAGCACCTCGGCCGGGGTGCGGTACATCGGACAATTCACGTCGCTGTGCGCCCCGACTTCGAGGAGGGTGCCGAAGGCGGCCCCCTCGTAGAAGACGACCCGCGACGGATCGCGTTGGTGCAGCCAGGTGCTGATCTCGTCGAAGGTCGACCCGATGCCGGCCTCGTTTCCCATCGACCAGGCGATGATGCAGGCGTGGTTCTTGTCGCGCTCGACCATGCGCTCGACACGGTCGAAATGCGCCGTGCGCCACTCGGGAAGCGTCCCCGGTTGCACGCGACGCAGGAACCAGGCGCCGTGGCTTTCGATGTTCGCCTCGTCGACGACGTAGAAGCCGTACTCGTCGGCGAGTTCGTAGAAGCGCGGCACGTTGGGATAGTGGGCGGTCCGGATCGCGTTGAAGTTGCTTTGCTTGAGCAACTCCATCTCGCGGCGCATCAGTGCTTCGTCGACGACATGGCCGCGGTCGGGATCGTGCTCGTGACGATTCACCCCGCGCAGCAGGATGCGACGCCCGTTGACCTGCAGGAGGCCGTCCTTCATCTCCACGTGCCGGAAGCCGATGCGATGCCGGATCTCCTCGCCCCCGCGGAGGGAGAGGGTGAGACCGTAGAGCGTGGGGTCTTCGGCCGACCACAGCCGCGGCGCATAGACCCCGAACGTGAAATGGACCGCGGCCTGCCCTCCGCCCGGAACCGGCACCACGATCTCCTCCCGGTGGACGAGGTCGCCCCCCGGCCCCTCCAGGCGCAGGGCGACCTCGGCGGCGTCGTCACCGGCCACGAGTCGACGCAGATCGACGCGCACGTCGACGTCCGCGCGCGTCCAATCCGCGCCGAGTGCGGTCCGCACCTCGAAGTCCCGGATCTGGGTCGGCGGCACCGCAAAGAGAAAGACGTCGCGGTAGAGCCCCGAGAGGTCCCACATGTCCTGATCTTCGAGCCAGGAGCCGGTCGAAAAGCGATAGACTTCGACCGCGATCAGGTTGTCGCCGGCGCCGACGAAGGGCGTGACGTCGAACTCGGCCGGGCAGCGGCTGCCCTCGGCGTAGCCGACCCGATGACCGTTCACCCAGACGTAGAACGCCGAATCCACCCCGGCGAAATGCACGAAGACGTGCTGCCCCGACCACGCGTCGGGCATCCGGAACGTCCGCCGGTACGAAGAAACGTGATTGCCGTCGCGCGGCACCTCGCCGAAGGCCGGAGCGCCGCTGCGATCGTCGAAGGGATAGTGGACGTTTCGGTAGATGGGCTCGCCCCAGCCCGACAACTCCGGGTGCCCGGGCACGTCGATCGTAGCCCAGGCCGCGTCGTCGAAGTCGGGCGCCTCGAATCCCACCGGGCGCTGGGCGGGTGTCGGAGCGTGATGAAAGCGCCATGCCCCACCGAGGGCCATCCAGGAAGAACCACGGAAGCTCGCGCGCGGTGCCTGCCGATTCACGCCAACGACTTCGACATCGGCCCACAAAGGCTCGGCGTGATCCGGCCAGACCACCCGTGTCGTCGATCCATTCGTCGCCGTCATCGCACCCGCGCTTCCAACCCGGGTGGCTAGCCTGCAACGACCGGCGGGGTCAATCGGGCCTCCGGGTGGTGGCACAGCTCATGCCAAAAGGGTAACAGCACGCCCATGAAGCTACCGACTCCGCTGTGGATGATGGGGGCGCCCGGCTCGCCCTACACGCGCAAGATGCGGGCGCTGATGCGTTACCGCCACATCCCGTACCGGATGATCCTCCAGGGGTCTCCCGAACATCTGGCGCGCCCCCGGCCGCGGGTCGACCTGCTGCCCACCTTCTACCTGCCCGACGACAGCGGCCAGGAGGTCGCGGTCACCGATTCCACGCCCCTCCTGCGGCGCTTCGAGGATGCCTTCGAAGGGCGCAACGCCATCCCCGCCGATCCCGTCGTCGCCTTCCTCGATGCGCTTCTCGAGGACTTCGCCGACGAATGGCTCACCAAGGCGATGTTCCACTACCGCTGGTCGTACCAGGCGGACATCGACAAGGCGTCGTCGATCCTACCGCTCTGGCGTAAGGTCGACGTCAGCGACGAGGAGATCGCTCCTCTGAGCGCGTTCATCGGCCAGCGACAGATCGATCGCCTCTGGGTGGTCGGCTCGAACGAAACCACCGGCCCCGTCATCGAAGCCAGCTTCGAGCGCATCGTGAAGCTCTTCGACGCACATCTGCAGACACAACCCTTCCTCATGGGAAACCGGCCCGGCTCGAGCGACTTCGGCTTCCTCGGACAGCTCACCTGCCTGGCCTTGTTCGACCCGACTCCGGCGGCGATCGTGGTGCGCGAGACCCCACGGATCTGCGCGTGGGTCGAGTGGGCCGAGGAACTGTCGGGACTGGAGCCCACCCCGGAAGACTGGATCCGCGCAGACGCCATCCCGGAGACCCTGCGGGCCCTACTCGGCGAGGTGGGGCGCGTCTACGCGCCCTTCCTGCTCGCCAAT
>JAPOLW010000614.1 GCA_029976905.1 bacterium
GACGGCGGCGCAGGGCCGCGGGATGGGCCGAGAGGGCCACAGGTTCCCCTCCGTCGCGGACGGCCTGGGCCGCTGCCTCGGCCTCGGCGAGGGCCGCAAGGGCGCCGTCGTCCTCCTCCAGTCGGCTGGCGAGGAAGGCCGCCAGGGTCCGGGCACTCTGGTTGGGGACGAATTCGATCGGGATTCCGCGAGCGCGGGCCTTCTCGAGCTTTGGAACTCTCCTGGCCGCGAAGGAGCGCAGCGTGAGCAGGAGGTCGGCCTGTCCGAGTGACCGCGCGATGGTGGCCCGGGCGCCGCTGGAGCGGATCGCTCGTGTGAGGCGCTCCTCCGCGATGGCGAAGGGGTAGATCCGCAAAACCCGTCGTCGTCCGGCGCGCTCCGACGGCGTGGTCGCCGCGGGCTCGGGTGTGCGCACGTCGAATCCTCCTTCCGGGGTGCGGACGCGGATCTCGGGTGCCGGGCTTTGTTGGCGAAGCATGGCGTCGACGACGCGTGAGACGTCGTGGTGGACCGCGAGGCGGGTGCGGTCCTGAATCTCGATGAGGACGTCGAAGGTCGGGGGTTGCCGTCTCTCGAGGATCGTCTTTTGGGTACGCCGCCTGCGCGCTTCGTCATCACCCAGGGTGACGGACTCGATTCCGCCCAGAAGATCGGCCAGAGTCGGGTTGCTGATCAGGTTCGCGAGGGAATGGCCGTGCGCGGTGGCGACGAGTTGCACACCCCGTTCTGCAATGGTGCGCGCCGCTGCCGCCTCGGCTTCCGTTCCGATCTCATCGATGACGATGACCTCGGGCATGTGGTTCTCGACTGCTTCGATCATCACGGCATGTTGGCGAGACGGAGAGGCGACCTGCATGCGGCGAGCGCGGCCGATCGCGGGATGGGGGATGTCTCCATCGCCCGCGATCTCGTTGGAGGTATCGACGACGATGACGCGACGGTCGGCTTCGTCCGCCAGCACCCGCGCCGCCTCCCGTAGCAGGGTGGTTTTCCCGACGCCGGGGCGGCCCAGGAGAAGCGTGCTCTGGCCCGATTCGATCACGTCGCGGACGATCTCGATCGTCCCCTGGACCGCGCGACCGATCCGGCAGGTGAGCCCGACGATCTCTCCGCAGCGATTGCGCAACGCCGAGATGCGGTGCAGCGTCCGTTCGATCCCGGCGCGGTTATCCTCCGAGAATCGTCCGAGCCGGGCGGTGACGTGGATCAGATCGTCGCGCGATACGACGTCGGACCCGATGACGAGCGTGAGGCCGGGGAATCGCGCTTCCGGCGGGCGCCCGAGGTCGAGCACGACCTCGAGGAGATCGGCGCGGTCTCGGTGCTCTGCGAGAGGGACGCTGATCGAGTTCGGCAACGCGTCGAGCAATCGCTCTACGTCGTCGCCATCCTGCCTGCCGGCGAGAGCGCTTTCTTCCGGGGCGTTGGAAGGGTCGGGTGTCGAAAGGTCCATCGTCGGGTCAGTGTGGTGCTTCCAGGGATTCCTTGAGCTGGCTCAGGTGTGCGAGCTGTCGGCCGATCTCGTCGAGGGCGGTGGACAGGCGGCCGGCTTCCAAACTGGCCCAATCGAGTTCCCGACCGTCGACGCGACCGAGTGCGTCTCGCACCTGCTCGTGGATCCGGAACAGATCGTCCATGCCGGCGATCCCGTGCTCGGCGAGGCGCCGGTCGACCTCCTCGGTGAACCGGAAGATCGCCTCGGCTTGTCGAACCGCCTGGTCCACTTGCATCGCGTCTCCTCTCCCTCCAGCCCGCCTTCCGGGAGTCTAGCGCGATCCCCCCCGGGGGGGAAAGGCGTTGTTCTGCGGCCAGCCCCCAACCGACGGGCCCGGGCGATGCGTTTGAGAGAGCTGGGCAATCTGGCTAGCCTGCAAGGAGGCGCGGGTCGGAGTGGGCCGTCGAAGGGTCCACGATCACCTCGAAGAAGTGTCTTCGATGAGCTACCAGAGCACGAGTACCCATGAGCGGAGGTGACCGACGGACGACCCGACCGGGCGCGGAGCCCCCGAGTAGCGGGTTCGGGGGGGCCCGGTGGTCCGGCGCTGCCGATCCGGCTCCGGAGTCTCCTGGGAATGCCGATGCTCGCGGGGGCTTCGGCGGCGCAGGGTGGGCGGGCTCGCCCGGACTCCTCGACGACGGCGTCGAGCCGCCGCCTCCCGAGGAGAAGCCCCCGGCTGGGCGGCGCCGGAAGAAATCGACGGGGCCGACCCATACGAGACGCACGCTCGCGGCACTCGGTAGCCCGGTCGATTTGGTGCGCGCACCAGACGGACTGGCGCACTGCTACGCGAAGTCGGAGCGCGATGCCTACGCCGCTCTCGGTTTTTGCATGGCAGAGGACCACCTCTGGCAAATGGACCTCCTGCGGCGACAGGCGACAGGGCGTTCCGCCGAGGTCCTTGGGGCGTCGGCCGCGCGGCGGGATGCCATCGTTCGGACCGCCGGGATCCCCCGTCGCGCGGCGGCTTCCGCCGCACGGCTCGACGGGGTGGCCCGGGACGTCCTTGCGTCTTTCGCCGCGGGGGTCAATGCCGCGCGTGCCCTCGACAACGCCGCGCAAGGCGAACGGTCCGGTCATGAAATCGAGCCGTGGACGATTGCCGATTCACTCGCGATCGAGCTGCACCTCGCCTGGCGGCTCGCAGCGACGACCTTGACGGGCAAGATATTG
>JAPOLW010000615.1 GCA_029976905.1 bacterium
CCAGCATGCGCTCTGTGGCGTCGTCCCTGCGGTTCAGCAACACGTCCTCCACGAACGACAAGAGCTCCTTGTCGATCTTCTCGTAGACGTCGTCCTGGACCTGCTTGGCGTTGACAATGCCCATGTCCATGCCGGCCTTGCACGCGTGGTGCAAGAAGGCCGAGTGGAACGCGCGGCGCACCGGCTCGTTCCCGCGGAAGGAGAACGCAATGTTCGACACGCCGCCAGACACCTTGCAGCCGGGGCACATCCGCTTGATCTCCGACGTCGCGCGGATGAAGTCCACGGCGTAGTTGTTGTGCTCGGCCAGACCCGTGCCCACCGTCAATATGTTGGGGTCGAAGATGATGTCCTCGGGGGGAAAGCCGAGCTCCTCGGTGAGAATGCGGTAGGCGCGCCGACAGATTTCGACCTTGCGCTCCACGGTGGCGGCCTGTCCGTCTTCGTCGAACGCCATGACGACGACCGCGGCCCCGTACTGAAGGATCGTCCGGGCCTGGGCGCGGAAGGCGTCCTCGCCCTCCTTGAGCGAGATCGAATTGACGATCCCCTTGCCCTGGACGCACTTGAGCCCCGCTTCGATCACCGACCATTTGGAGCTGTCGATCATGATCGGCACGCGGGCGACCTCGGGTTCGGTGGCCACGAGATTCAGGAACGTGGTCATGGCGCGCTCGGAATCGAGCATGCCTTCGTCCATGTTCACGTCGATGAGGTTGGCCCCGCCGCGCACCTGTTCGACGGCGACCTCGAGCGCGGATTCGTAATCCTCGGATTTGATCAGCCGGGCGAATTTCCGCGAACCTGTCACGTTGGTCCGTTCTCCGACCATCACGAAACCGAGCTCGGGCCGGATGTCGAAGGGTTCGAGTCCGCAGAGGTGGGTGATCCCATCGCTTCCGCGGGGTCGGCGCGGAGCGCAGCCTTCGACGGCCTCGCGGATCGCCGCGATATGCTCCGGAGTGGTGCCGCAGCAGCCGCCCACGAGGTTCAGCCATCCGTTCTGGGCGAATTCGCGGAGTGTCGCGCCGGTCTGTTCGGGCGTCTCGTCGTAGCCGCCGAACGCGTTGGGCAGGCCGGCATTCGGGTAGCAGCTCACCAGGCAGGTCGCGACGCTGTCGAGCGCCTCGACGTAGGGCCGCATTTCGGCGCCGCCCAGTGCGCAGTTCAGGCCGATCGAGAGGGGGCGCGCGTGGGCAACCGAGTACCAGAACGATTCGATGGTCTGGCCGCTCAGGGTGCGACCGCTCCGGTCGGTGATGGTGCCCGATACCATGACGGGCAGACGACGGCCGCGGGCCGCGAAGGCATCTTCGATCGCGAAGAGGGCGGCCTTCATGTTGAGGGTGTCGAAGCTGGTCTCGGCCAGCAGAAGGTCGACGCCACCTTCGATGAGGGCGTCGATCTGCTCGAAGTAGGAAGCCCGGAGCTCGTCGAAGGTGAGGTTGCGGAACGTCGGGTCGTTCACGTCGGGCGAAATGGAAAGGGTGCGGTTGGTCGGGCCGATCGAGCCGGCGACGAAGCGCGGTCGGTCGGGCGTGCTGGCCGCGCGGGCCTCGCGAAGAGCCACCTCGGCGGCTGCGAGATTGATTTCGCGCGCGAGGTGGGCGAGGCCGTAGTCTTCCTGCGAGATCGAGGTTGCCGTGAAGGTGTTGGTCTCGAGGATGTCGGCGCCGGCGTCGAGAAACGCGCGGTGCACCTCGGCGAGGACGTCGGGTCGGGTGATCGAGAGCAGATCGTTGTTGCCCCGCAGATCGCTGGCGTGGTCGGCGAAGCGCTCCCCGCGGAAGTCGGCTTCCTCCAGGCCGTAGCGTTGCAGCATCGTGCCCATGGCGCCGTCGAGCACCAGGATGCGCTGCTGGAGAAGTTCGGTCAGAGGGGATCGTGTGTCGTTCGCGGCCAAAGGACATTCCTTCCAGACACAGGGAGAAAACCGTCGGGGTCCGGTGGGAGCCTTCGGGGACCGGACCGACCCTGCATTAAAAACCTTAGCCTACCATGGGGGTTTGGCTAGTTGGAGTGGGGTCCACGTGGGTGGGAAATAGGGCCGGCGAACCGCCGGGAAGGCTGGCCCGCCACCCGGGGTCTGGTAGACGTGGAGCCATGCAAGCCTCGATCTCCCGGGACGGAATCACGGATCGCACGTTTTTTCTCTTCAACGCTGTGGTGTCGGCCCTGGCGCTCGCGTTCATCGCCTGGATCCTCCTCGGGCGCGCCGCGGGCCCGGCCGGTGGGGTCGATCTGAGCTTTCTGCCGGCGGTGAACGCGAGCTTGAACGGCCTCGCCGCTGTGCTGCTGGCCTCCGGCTGGGTCGCGATACGGAACCGCAACGTGCGCTTGCACCGCTACCTCATGGTTGCGGCCTTCGCGGCTTCGGCGCTCTTCCTGGTCTGTTACCTGACCTACCACTTCGTCCACGGAGATACGCGCTACCAGGGCGAGGGGCTGCTGCGAACGATCTACTTCACGATTCTGATCAGCCATGTCGTTCTTTCGATCGGTGTCGTGCCGGCGGCGTTGACGTCCTTCTACTTCGTCTGGAAGCGCCAGTGGGAGCGCCACCGGCGGCTCAACCGGGTGGCCTTGCCGATCTGGCTCTATGTTTCGGTGACGGGGGTCGTGATCTACTTCATGCTTCGAACGAGCACATGAACGTCGCAACGGTTTTCC
>JAPOLW010000616.1 GCA_029976905.1 bacterium
AGCATGCTCGGCGTTGGCTTTTCGATCGGATTCGCGCAGAGCCACTTCGAGTTGGGCGCGGTCTTCGCGCTGCTCGTTCTCGCCTACCTGCTTCTGCCGGTCTTCGCGGGCCTGCGCGTGCACACGCTCTCCGAATATCTGGCGCGACGGTACGACGAACGCGCGAGCCTGCTCTACTCGGTCACCACGCTGCTCCTGATCGGCGCGCAGATGACGGCGCTCTTCTACGTCGGGTCCCGCTCGATGTCGCTGCTCCTGCAAGGGACGTCCCTGGATCCCGGCTACGCGGGGGGCGTGGCGGCTCTTGCGGTGATCACCGGAACCTACACCATCGTCGGCGGCCTTCGCGCGGTCGTCTGGACCGACGTCATCCAGTCGGCCCTGCTCCTGGCGTCGGGGATTCTGGTCGCGGTCGCGACCTTCGCGCAACCCGAGATCGGAGGCTTCGCCGGGCTCCTCGAGCGCGATGCGGCGCTGCCCCCCGCGGAGCAGCGGATGCATCTCTACCTGCCCGCGAGTCACCCCTCGCTTCCGTGGACCGGCGTGTTCACCGGATTGATCGCGCTGCACCTCTCGTTCTGGGGGACGAATCAGTACATCGTTCAACGGACCCTCGCAGCGAGGACGCAGCGGCAGGCGCGGATCGGGATTCTGGTCGGGGGCTTCTTGAAACTCTTCGTGCCCTTCTTCTCGATCGCCGGGGGCGTGGCGGCGGCCCACCTCGTGCGCGCCCGGATGGGTGGGGTCACGGTGGCGCCGGACGAGGCCTTCCCGGTCCTCATGGGCCTCGTCCTGCCGACCGGCGACGGGGTGATGGGGCTGATTGCGGCTGGATTGTTGGGCGCGATCTTGTCGACGATCGACTCGATGCTGAACTCGGCGGCGGCCCTCTTTGCCTACGACATCTACCGCAAGCATTGGCGCAAGGGCGCGCAAGACGCCGATCTCGTCCGTCTGGGCCGCTTCGTCGTCGTCGGACTCGTCTCGGCGGCGGCCCTTCTGGCTATGACGACCTACGATCCGGCCTCGCGGGGGAATTTCTTTCTCCAACTCTCCCGCCAGGTCTCCTACCTCACGCCGGGCCTCCTGGTGAGCTTCCTTCTGGGAATGTTCTGGAGTCGGGCGACCTCACGCGGTGCCCTGGGGGCGATCGTGGCGGCCCCGATCGTCGGCGTCACCCTCGAATGGGTCTATGCCGCCGTCTTTGCGGATGCCGGGGCGCTTCCCTTCTTCGGTCGTGAGTTGAACTTCATGCACCGCACCTTCCTCACGGTGCTGGCCTGTGTCGGGGTCCATGCCGTCGCGAGTTGGACGGAGCCGGCCAATCCGGCGGCCATCCCCTACCTCTTCACCAGCGTCACGAAGACGAGCGCCGCCCATCTGCGTCGCCTGGTGGGCTGGAGCGCGAGCTACGTCGGGGGCAATGGCCTGCTGGCCCTCGGCGTGCTTCGCGGCGTGTTCGAACCGGGGCCGGCCGGCGCGGCGGGCGCCCTCTTCACGCTGCTGCTCTTCGGCGCCTATCTCTGGCGGGAGCGCACCCGTGCCGGAGCGCCCCCGGGCGACTGGCGCGACGACCGACTGCTCGCCGCGCTCCTGACGGCCTCGGTGACCTTCGTTCTCTTCTACTTCACCTAGCGCGCGGACGGGAGACCGTCGCTCTGCGCCTCTTCCCCGGGCGCGCGGACGGGAGACCGTCGTTCTGCGCCTCTTCCCCGGGCGCGCGGACGGGAGACCGTGGCTCTGCGCCTCTTCCCCGGGCGCGCAGACGGGAGACCGTCGCTCTGCGCCTTCGCGTGGCGTACGGGGCGCCGTGACCGCGACGTCCGGTCGCGGGTGGAGAGGGCGGCGGACCTAGATCAGGTACCCGCCGGAGACCTTCAAATTGGTGCCGGTCAGATACGCCGCCTGCTCGCTGACCAGGAAGAGCAAGGCGCCGGCCAGGTCTTCGTAGCGTCCCGGCCGGCCGGCGGGAATGCGCTCGAGAGGGACCGTCTTTTCCGAGTCCTCGAGGACGCCCGGAGAGATCGCGTTGACGGTGATCCCGTGCGGGGCCTCGTTGCAGGCGAGGGATTTGGTGAGCACGAGCGCGCCGGTCTTGCCGATCTTGTAGGGCGTTGCGTAGACCACCGGTGCGAGCGCGTCGGCATCGGCGTCGAGAATGTTGACGATGCGGCCAAACCCCTGCCGACGCATCGCGGGGAGGACTGCTCGGCAGGCGTGCCAGGTGGCCGTGACGGTGCCGTTCAGGCAGGTCTGCCAATCCTGCGGGGAGAGTTCGTCGAGGGTCTTCCAGACCACCGTGCCGACGTTGTTCACCAGAATGTCGATCGTCCCCAGAGTCGCGCTCGCCTCGGCCACGGCCCGGGCGGCCTCGTCGGCGTCGGAGAGATCGGCGCCTACGGTGGTGGCCTGCCGGCCCCGGGCCCGGATCTCATCGGCGACGGCCTTCGCCTCGTCGGTGCTCGAGCGGTAGTGCACGGCGACGTCGGCGCCGGCGTCGGTGGTGGCGTCTACGACTGCGTCGGTGCCGGCGTCGGCATCCGCGTGAGTCGCGGTGGCGGCGGCGGCATCGGTGGCGGCGGCGGTGTCGGCGCTGCGCGAGGGCACGAGCACGTAGCGATGCGCGATCGTGGCAGGCATCAGCGCGCGCTGCCGCACGGCGGCACTC
>JAPOLW010000617.1 GCA_029976905.1 bacterium
GAGGTTGAAGCCGCCGTAGGTCACTTGTGCGCTCTCGACGGCCCCTTCACCATTCTCTTCGAACTGCAGCGTCACGCCCGGCCAGAGGAAGAGACCGTCGCCCGCCTCCTGCATCTCGCCTTTGCCCGTACCACGCTGGCCCACGGCGAGGACGTCCTCCTGGCGCACCACGATCAACTCCGTTCCGACCAGAGGTACTTCGTAGGCACCGACGTAGCGGTCGAGTCGGTGCTCGACGTCGAGCGCACGCAACTCGGCGACCGTCCAGGGCCGGGCGCGCTCCCGGGTCTCTGCGCGAATGCGTGCGACCGTTTCGGGAGAGATCGGATCTTCGGCGTGGCCCCACGCGCGACGCACATAGGTAAGGAGTCCCGCCAGGGCCTCGTCTCCGAAAAACTCCTGGTCGCCGCCATGACCGGGCATGGTGAGGTTCCACTCCTCGCCGTCGATCAAGACGGGACCCGTGAGACCCTGCAGTACGATCCGCACCAGCCAATCATCGGCATCGCGGACCCACGGCGAGCCGACGAGAGTCGGGGCCTGGCCTTCGATGCCACGGCCATCGGCGCCGTGGCAGGCCGCGCAACTGTCGGCGAAGAGGATCTCGCCGTGTGCGCGTCGGCGCTCCTCGTCCGCGCGCAGGGCGCGCGCACCACCGGGCCGGGGATCGCCCGGCCAGGTGAAGCCGCGACGGACCCGGGCGATACTCTGGTTCTCGTCCTCTTCTGCCGGGCGATTTGCATCGAAGAGCGGATGGGGACCGGCGAGTTCGATGCGGTGGCCCGCAGGGCTCCGCTGCGCGGCCCGGATCCCCGCGAGCAGTGCGATCCGGGTCTCCTCGTCGTCGACCGACTCCACGAGATCGAGCAGGCGCGCGGCCTCACGCGCTGGGTCGGCAGAAGTGCCTGCACCGAGCTGCGCGGCCATGGCCAGGCGCTCGAGCCAGCGGGTCGGGGGCGGCCCGGGTTCGGTCGCCGTCTCGAGCTCCCGGCGCAGCGCTTCGAGTTCGAGGCCAGAGAGCCCTGAGGTGACGGCTTGCGCGGTGAGGGGATCGCCAGAGCGTCCGGCGGCGAGCATCCAGTCAAGTGGGCGGCGCCCGGGGGGCAGAGCGCCCAGGGTGTGGATGGCCTGCAGCCGCACGGCAGGGTCTCCATCCTCGAGCCGCGCGACGACCTCGCGCAGCATTTCGGACGAGGGGCCATCGCGATCGGCGAGGGCTCCTCCGAGGAGCGATTCGCCTGCGCGCAGGCCGACGATGCGTACCGAGGCGTCTTCGTCTCGCAGGGCGCGCGTCCACGTTTCGGCGTCGAGCTTGCCGGCGCGGTCGAGCGTCCAAAGAGCATGCCGACGACCCAGTGATCCGAAGTCGTCGAGACGGCGCAGGGCGGCGATGGCCTGCGGAGCAGCGTCGGCCGCCAGGCTGCGTTGCGCGCGGTCGCGGACCCACGCATTGGGATGCTCCAGGCCGGCCAGACGTTCGGCGAGCGTGCCGAGGGCGGGGGGGCGACGCGGGACCGGACGGTCCTCGCGCACGACGCGCCAGATCCGCCCCGTCGCGCCCGGTTCCTCGAGACCGTGCTTTTCGATGTAGGCGCGCAGATGGTCCGATACGAACTCGGCGTGTTGGATCACCCCCCGGTACATGTCGAGAACCCACAGCGCGCCGTCGGGGCCGAAGTCGGCATCGACCGGGCGGAAGCGCTCGTGGGTCGACGCGAGGAACTCGCGCTCTCCCCACTGGTCGTCGGGGTAGAGGCGATGCTCGGCGGTGAGTTCGTTGCCGCGACGATCGATGGCGAAGTGTGCCACGACCGAGCCCGCGGATTCGGGGACGAAGGCATCGCCCACCCACCGGGGGCCGAATTGGTCGCCGCGCTGGATGGCGACGCCGCTCACGCCGGTGGGCAGATTTTGTCTTCCGTCGGCACGCAGCGTCCCGTCGAGGTAGGCGCGGTTCAGTCCGGCGGCCAGTCGGACGCCGTGTACCGATTCGTCATTGGACAACGGGACGTTGACGCCTGCGGTGTCAGGGGCCGCCGCGGCGGCCGGTTGGCGCTCGAGATAATCGGCCGGGATTGCATCGCCATACAGGAAGCCCGAGTTGTGGTTGTAGAAGAGACGTCCCTCGTCGTCCTGGGCGATCCCGAACTGCCCGCGGTAGCGGGTCGACTCTACTTCGAATGCATCGTTGGCGAGCCGGAAGCGTCGCTGCGAGCGTGCGTTGTAGATCCAGTTGTCGATGCCCACCAGGAGCCCGTTCTCCTGATGCTCGGGGTTCGAGCGTCCTTCGGCATAGGAGCCCAGACGGATCCGGTCGGCGCAGCGTCCTTCGGTGTCGGTTGCGCGGCACAGCCAGAGGTGGGGTGGTTCGGCGACCAGAACACCCTCGGGTACGACCGCGACCGCGCGCGGGAGGACGAGGCCGTCGAGAAAGACGCGGCTCTCGTCCATGCGTCCATCCCCGTCGAGATCCTCCAGTACGACGACCCGACCGACGGGGGCGTCCTCGCCTTTGCCGTCGACGTCGGGCATGTAGCCACGCATCTCGACGACGTAGAGACGGCCTTCGTCGTCCCAGTCCATCGCGACCGGGTCGACCACGAGAGGCTCGGCGGCGACGAGCTCGACCCGGAAGTCCGGCGCCGTGCGGAAGGCCGCGAGCGCCTC
>JAPOLW010000618.1 GCA_029976905.1 bacterium
CGGCGACGAGCGATCCCGGGACCGCCGAACGACCCGGGGGGCTTCTCCAACGCGCCCAGATCGTGAAGGCCTGGGTCGGCCCCCGGGGGGCCGTTCACCAGGCCGTCTACGACGTCGCTGGCAGCGCACGCAACGGGGCCAGCGTGGACGAAGCGACCTGCGCCGTCTCGGGTCCGGGCCACACGAGCCTCTGCGGCATCTGGCGGGATCCGGGGTTCGACCCAGACCTGGGCGCGGTCTACTACGCCCGCATCGTGGAAAACCCGAGTTGCCGGTGGTCGTGGTGGCAGTGCCTCGAGTTCACCGCGCAAGAGCGTCCCGCCGGCTGCGACGATCCGACGATTCCACGGGTGATCCAGGAGCGCGCCTGGACCTCGCCGATCTGGTTCGAACCCACCCGGACCGCGGAGGACGCCGATGCTGCGAGCGGAGGCCGACGTCCTCGCGGACCCGCCTAGGCCGCCGCAGCGGCCGCATCGAAGCGTGCGAGCATTTCGTCCCGGGTCGGGCCGTCGTACCGTGGCGGGCGCTCGGCCCGACGCCCGTACGAGTCCAGCACCCGACGCAGCACCTCGGGGTTCTTCATGAGGTCTCCCGGTGGATCGAGCAGATTGATCGTGCGGGCAAAGGCCCGCAGTAGGACCGGGTCCTCCTCGAGCGCAGGCACCAATCCTTCGCGCAGAAGAGCGCGCATGAAACCTTTGGGGTTGTTGCTCCCGTCGGGGTTTTTCTCCTCGAAGGGATTCTCCCCGCGCAGCTGCGCTTCGCCCACCTCGACCGCGTCGGCATCCTGCGAGACTTGAAGGTGATACCAGGGAACGACATTGCGCTCGACGCACGCATCGAATGCCAGAGCCGCGTCACGGGCGTCGTCGGCATGCGCCTCGAGGCAGTCGGCGAGATCGAATGCCTGCACGAAGGCGAGCGAGCAACCTCGACCCGTGATCGGGTTCGCGTGGATCTGGGCATCCCCCACAGCGAAGAAGTTCAGCGCCAGGGGCTCCCCCCCTGCCACGAGCCAACGACGTGCATTGGTGAGCCCCGCCATGCCGTGCACCCCCGTCACCGGTTCGGCGAGTTCCGGTGACGACCAACGAGCAGCGAGCGGCACCCCCGCGACGGCAGCTTCGAACCCCGGACGTCGCAGAATGCTCCGCATCGGATCGTCCTGCGGCGAAGCCGCCATCGTGATCGAAAAGACCCGCGAGTCGCCCGCGAAGATGCCCACCTTCAGGTAGCCGAGATCGACCCCGACGAGCCCCCCGTCGAGCGACGGCGGCTCGACCCCCGGACGAAGCTGATAGAAACGGGAGGTGTAGAAGATGCCGCACGGACTCGATTCGGCGCGCACCGGTGCCGTTCCGATCTCGGGAAGCCAGTCGCAGAGTCGGGTCCGGCGTCCGGAAGCGTCGATCACCAGATCGGCGTCGAGGACACGCTCGCCACCCGGCCCTGCAATGCGCACCCCGGTCACGCGCGGTGGATCCCCGGGGCCTCGCCGCGCGGCCACCAGGCCGGTCACGTCGACACCGTCCTTGATCTCGACGCGCCCGGAATCCAGGACGTAACGGCGCAGGACCCATTCGAAGGTGATGCGTCGACAGGCCAGCGAGACGATCTCGTCGTCCCCGGGCTCCCCCGGAGGGTTCCCGAAAAGCTGCTTCGCGCGGTCGGTGAACCGGAGTTCCTCGGCGCCACAGGCGAGGAGACGCTCGAGAAGATCGGGCGCATGCTCGCAGATCAGGTTGCGCAAACGCGCGAGCAGGGCATGCGAGTGGCGTGTCTGGGGCGAGCCGCGTCGTTTCCACGTCTCGAAGGCTTCGCGATGACTCGGTGGCAGCGGCGTTTCATCCGACCCCAGAACCGTGACGCGCCATCCTTTGTTCGACAGGGCCAGCCCGACCCCCAGCCCTGCCACCGAACCGCCGATCACCATGGCGTGCTTCATTTCGACTTCCCCATTGCGTCCGGTTTACGCCCGCGCCGCCGCCCGGCCCCGCGGACCGCGACGGGCCCGACGTCGTCCAGACCGAGCCCAGCGAAGGTGAGTTGCAAGAACTGGCGACGCACCTCGGCGGGGGCAATCTCGTCCCGCCCAAAGACCTGTCCCGACAAAATCGCCCCGGCCGTCATGAGGAAGGACGCCGCCACCAGACGTGGATGGAGAGCGCGCTGGAACTCACCGGCCTCCTGCCCCCGCTCGACGATCTCACAAATGAGTTCGGGCAGGGCCGTATCACGCTCGCTCGCGGCGCCGAGGATCTCCGAACTGGAGAAGAACTCGCCCAGCATCGCCGTCATGATCTCGGCCTGCGACTCGAGGGCACCGGAGATGTAGTCGACCAGCGCGCAGAGTTCGTCCCGGGCCGCACCGCGGGGCTCCTTCCGGCTCGCGCGGAACTCCTCGGCCACCCGCCGGTTGAACTCGTAGAGCAGCGACGCCTTGTTCGGGAAGTGCAGGAAGAAGGTGCCGCGGCCGACGTCGGCCTCCTCGCAGATGTCCGAAATGGTCGCCGCCTCGAAACCACGCCGCGCAAAAAGCCGCATCGCCGCTTCGTAGATATCCCGACGGGTGCGTTCCTTTTTGCGATCCCGTCGCGAACGGGCCGCGAAGGCCGGGGCGGCTTCCATCGACAGGATGTTAGCCCATAACTGTACTTGAGTC
>JAPOLW010000619.1 GCA_029976905.1 bacterium
GGGCATCGGAGAGTCCCCGCCGGGCGGGCACCACCCACCGCTCGAGGTGCGGGACCCCCTCCATCGAAGACTCCCGCGGCGGCTCGGCCGGACGCTCCTCGAGATCCTGCAGCCGCTCCTGGAGGGTGCCCAGTTCGTCCTCCAGGGCGCGGATCGTCTCCGACTGGATGGAAACCCGCTCGCGCAGACCGCGCACGGCAAGGCCCGAAGCCGCCTCGCCGCTCGCTCCAGTCGTCGCTGCTTCCTGCTGGAGGTCGCGCACGATCGAATCCAGCCCCGCACCAGCCGCCGGGTCGGCAAGCCCGCCCGAGACCCGGACCTGCGTGCGCGCCGCAGGCGGATCCGTTCGCGCGCGAGTCCGGACCGGTACGTTCCTGTGCGCGGCAAGGACGCGCGAACCCTGCTGGGGCCCGGCAGCATCCAGCGCCGCGATCCGGTCGGGCGACGTCAACTCCAGCCGGAGGCGGCCCCCCTGCTCTTCGACCACGCCACGAATGCGGACGCGATGTCTCTCGTAGGTTTTCTTGGGGTCTGGGAAGGAAGCGAGATCCGAGGTCGGAATCTTCGCGACCAGGCCTCTAAATCCGGCTTCGAAGGAAAGGAGACAGGCCCGTGGTGAGCAGACCACCCGCTCCACGAATCCCTCCAGCGACACCGCGCGGCCCGTGTAGCCGGCGGCTTCGTGCACCGGAACCGACTCGGCCGCCCCGACCACCTGCGGCCCGCCCAGGCACAGGGCAAGCAGCAGGGAGAAGCAACCGCGCCATCCTTGTCGGAGGCCCGCCCCTCCCCTACTCTGTTTTCGCTGGAGAAGCGCATGCCGAACGCCCCTGCCATCGCCCAGACCAAACGGGTCGGACACTACGCCCTTGGGGTGGATTGGGTCGACGGCCACGACTCCATCATGCCCTATACGACGCTGCGCGCCCACTGCCCCTGTCAGGCCTGCGCGGATCTGCGCGAGAAAGACGAGGTCCCGGGCGCGCGTGGCATCCAACTCTCGAGCATCGACGTCGTCGGTGATGCCAGCGTCTTCCTCGCGTGGTCCGATGGTCACGAGAGCGTGTTTCTCTTGCCGGAGTTCCGCGCGCTCTGCCGGTGCGCTTACTGCGCCGGCGAACCGGAACGCCCGATCACGGGTTGAGAACCAGAGATGCCTCAATCCTCGATCGAGATCGCCCTGGTCGGACACGCCCGCACCGCGGCCTCCGCCTTGGCCCGATGCTCCTCGCCCGGATTCTCGTCGAGGATGTAGAGGAAATTGTCTTCCCGCACCTCGAAGATTTCCGGCGCCGCCGCCTGGCAGGCGGCGTTGCTGTTGCACTTGTCGAAATCGACGACGATCTTCATTTCTCCGGTCCTCCCCAGTCGACAGAGGAGGCCGTCTAGCACACCCCGGGGCAGGCAGGAAAGCGCGCGCCACGCACCGCTCCGTCCCGGGGGCAGAAGGGGATGATGTCTTGTCCACGCTCGTCTTGCTCCGCCACGGCCAGTCTCAATGGAATCTGGAAAACAAGTTCACCGGCTGGGTCGACGTCCCGCTGACCGAAAAGGGGATCGAGGAAGCGCATCGCGCCGGGAGGCTGCTGCGGGAATCCGGCATCTCCTTCGTGCGCTGCTTCACGTCCGAACTCCAGCGCGCCCAGGAAACCCTCCGCATCGCGCTGCAGGAGATGGGTCTCTCCGATCTGCCAGTCACACGCAACGAAGCCCTCAACGAGCGGCACTACGGTGATCTCCAGGGCCTCGACAAGGCCGAGACCGCGCAAAAGTACGGCGACGAGCAGGTGCACATCTGGCGCCGGAGCTACGACATTCCGCCACCCAACGGGGAAAGCCTGAAGGACACGGCAGCCCGGACCCTCCCGTATTTCGAGAAGCAGATCCGCCCCTGCCTCGATGCGGGCGAGGACATCCTCGTGGCGGCGCACGGCAACAGCCTGCGCTCGATCGTCATGGATCTCGAAAAGTTGTCGCGCGACGAGGTCCTTCAGCTGAACATCGCGACCGCGGTGCCCCTGGTCTACGCACTCGATTCCAACGGAGGGATCCTGCAAAAGCGCATCCTCGAGTAGGCGCGGCGAACGCAGCCGAACGCAAGAGAGCCGCCTGCAACGGGGTCGACACCGGCACCCGCTCCCGGGCTCAATCGAGCTGCGCGAGCAGTTCCGTCAAAAAGACCCGAGCATCGCCGACGACACCGAGGTCGGCGCCCTCGAAGAAGTCTGCGCCCGGGTCATTGTTGACCGCCACGATCGTACCGGCGCGACGCAGCCCGACCGTGTGATTGAAGGAGCCGCGCGCCCCCAGGCCGATGTAGAGATCGGGAGCAATGCTCCGGCCCGAGAGACCAATCTGCGCCTGACGAGGAAGCCACCCCAGGTCGCAGACCCGACGGGTACCGCCGACGACACCGCCAAGCCGCTCGGCCAACCGTTGCGCCTCGGGGACACCCTCCTGTCCGAGGCCGTAGCCCACGCAGACGACGACGCGCGCCTCCTCCATGGCCGCGGCCAGCTCGCGCCGGTGCTGCTCCGCCGCAGCCGCGACCCGCTCCGCCGCGGCCGCCTCGCGCTTCTCAGCCTCGGCCGCGCGCTCGGCCGCCGCCTGCTCGCGCGACGCCTGCGCCTCGGCTGCCATCCTCGCCGCCTCGGCCGCCG
>JAPOLW010000061.1 GCA_029976905.1 bacterium
GGCGACGCGCGAGGCGAAAGAACCACTCGGATGGCCGGAACAAGAGTTTGAACAACCGCCCCGCCATCCGGAGTTCCGGATCGATTCTGTCCAATGTCACACGCACGGCGTCCCTCCCCCCTGCTCCGCGGCGCACCCGGGGTCGCGGCCGACGCAACCGACGTCCCGGCTATCTGAGCACCGGTGCGAAGTCCATGGCGACGCCACACCAGAGCGCAGAGGGCGGCAGGTGCACGATCGTGCACCTCGGGTGCACGCCCCCCGGGTGAGGGGAGAAATACCCACCCAGACCCATCAACACACGGAGAACGATCATGAAAACGTCCAGAATCTCTTCTTTTCTCGTCACGTTCGCGCTCATCTGCGGCGCCGCCGGTGTCGCCGCGGCCTCCAACCAGACCGATCCGGGCATTTTGATCGTCATCGAATCGCCCGGGGAAGACGTGAGCGGAATCGGCCTCGTGCAGGGATTCGCCCTCTCCCGCCACGGAGCAATCGACCGGGTCACCTGGTCGGTCGACGGCGTCGACAAGGGTGAGATGCCCTATGGCGGACGCCGCGGCGATGTCGAAGCCGCCCATCCCGGCCTCGACGACAGCGCCACCCCGGGATTCGCAACCGCATGGAACTACAACCATTTCGAATCGGGCTCGCACGAGATCGTCGTCCGCGCCTGGGATGATCGCGGGGGCTACAACGAGGCCCGGAAGACGTTCGAGACGCACCGCTTCGGCGACGGCGCCGACAAATTCCTGCGCGCATCCGACCTGGCACTGCCGGTGATTCCGATCCGGGGCCTGCTCCTTCACCGGGGCAACGCGCGGGGCGACCGCTTCAATCTCGACCTCGTCTGGTCGAAGGCTTCACAGCAATTCGTCATCGTGTCGATCGACGAGGTTTGCACCGGTTGCACTCCCCGCAATCTCGTCCCACCCACGCTCGACGACGCCTTCGGCCGCGGGAACGGCCGGGTGCAAATCTCGTGGACGGAAGGAAGCCCCGTCCCCGCCTACGAGATCGAGCGCCGGAAGATCTCCTTTCCCGGGCTCGTCGACGAGCCTTGGGAACCGGTCGGAATCGCCGCCGGCCACGAGGTCCGCTTCAACGACACCCCTCCCACGCCCCAGCAACCAATGAGCCTCCCAGCCGATGCCTGGTGGGAGTATCGGATCCGGGCCCTCGGGCCAGACGGCCCGAGCGACTACTCAAACGCCTTGTTGGTACCGTTGGGCGACGTTTGAGACATGTCCATCCCCGTCCCGGTCCATCTGGGCGCGCGGCGGCCGTCGGCCCGGCTCGCGAGGGCCGACGGCACACGCACGTCGAAAAATTTCCCCCTTGCCCAGAGGTCGTCCTCGGTGTTTTTCAAGGGTGTAACCGAGCACTCGTGTTCGCTGACCGCTGCCCACCCGCACCAGACGAAGCCGACCGGGACCCGATCGAGAACCGGCTTCCGCGCGGCCTACCGAAGTCGAAGATTCGCCGTCCTCTGGCTCTCGATCAGTGCCCTCCTCGTCGTCGGGCCCGCCCGGGCCACGACGCCGATCCGCGGCTTTGCCGACCTGCACGCGCACTGGTTCTCGCACTTCGTTCCCGGCGGCCTGCATCCCTGGTCCGACACCGCCATGGTCTACTGCCCGGACTCGCCCATCGCGGCCAACACGGCATCCCCGGCCGACTGCGCCCTCGCCCATGAGAACTACCGGGACGCCCTGACCCGTCCGAGATTCGACGAGGGGACCGACCAGAAGGCGTACTTCGAATGGCTCAAGCGCTCCCGCGATCATGGGCAACGACTCGCCGTCGTCATGGCCGTCTACAATGACCTCGCCTGCACCCATCCCCTCTCGGGCGCCCATCGTTATCTCGAGGCCTCGCAGTGCAACGCCGAGGTCGCCGTCCGCGAACAAATCGACGAGATCAAACGCTTCGTCCGCTGGGTGCACGAGGGTGCACGACCAGTACCCGAACGACAAGTGGGTCGACATCGCCTACACGCCCGCTCAAGCCGAGCAGATCATGGCTGCCGGCCATCTTGCCATCGTACTCGGCGTCGAGGTCGACGACCTGATGCGATGCGGGAGACTCCTGTGCTCGCCGACCGAGGTCGATCAGAAACTCCAACGCCTCCACGCCTTGGGCGTCCGCCATGTCTTCCCGATCCACGGCATCGACAATGGATTCGGCGGCAGCGGCTTCTTCAACGAGTTCTACGGCCTGCAAAACTGGGTGTATCACCCCTGGGCCAATTGGTTCGACCTTCGGGAATGCACGACGCCAAACGCCTCGTTCCGTTTTCGTGACACCCGTGGCTTCAGTGTCGAGAGTTTCGGGACGGGCAACCGCAGTGCATGGCTCGCCGGCAACCACTTTCTCTATCATCCGCTCACGGAGGCCAATGGCGAGTGGTATCTTTCCTCCCATTGCAACGTCAAAGGCCTCACCGTACTCGGCGAACACCTCGTCCAATCGATGATGCAACTCGGCATGTTGATCGACGTCGACCACATGTCCGAACGCTCTTTCGATGGCGTCCACACTCTGGCCACGAATACGACACTCCAATCCAGTCTCGATCGCACGGGAGACTACCCGCTGGTCGCTTCCCACATCGGGATCCGCGACATGCGCCCCGACCGAACGAAGAAGTCGGCACACCTGGGCAACGGCCTGCGCAACGGTAACGTCGGAGGCGAAGCCCATAAGAGCGTTGCGCAAATCCAGCAGATCGCCGCCACCGGAGGGCTCGTCGCTCCGATCCTCACACAGGCCGAAACCGACACCTATGCCAATCCGGCGACGGGATTGCCGTTCGTCGTGAACAATTGCACCGATAGTTCACGCAGCTGGGCGCAGGTCTATCTGCGGGCGCTCGCTCTGATGAACAACAAGAACGTGGCGCTCGCGACCGACGTCAATGGGCAGGCGCCCATGCCCGGCCCCCGCTTCGGCCAGGATGCCTGCGCCAGCGGGAAATGGAGGCTGCTCGAAGCCTCTGGCAGCGCGGTCAGCAGACCATCAAGCAGAAGATCGTCCACTACGGGACCGCCCACTACACGGTTCTGGGACGAACCCTGGCTCCGCAAACCACCCACGGACGAACCTTCGACTACAACTTCGACGGCGTGGCCCACGCCGGCATGATTCCGGACTTTCTCGCCGACCTCGAAATCCTCGGCGTCGCCCAACCGCAGCTCGACGTCCTCATGACCTCGGCACAGGCCTACGTCGACGTGTGGCGCAAGGCGCGGCCGACCCGCAACTTCCGCCCCAACGTCACGAGCGTGACCTACCGCGGGATCTCACCCTTGCCACCGACGGGTTTCAACGTGGACATCAACTGTCCCAGCACGATCCAGGACGCGCGATGGTGGGAATTCGAAATCGAGGCGACCGAGGTCTCCGGCCTACCGCAGAACGCGCGCATGTACATGAGCGATTTCCCCACGCGCGAAGGATGCATTCTGGAAGGGACGGCTTCCAGCCCCATGCGGGTCGCCATCCCGATCCGGGACGGAGTATGGACGGCATACGATAGTGACGAATGGGAGGTCACCATCGTCGACCCGAATCCCGCCGACCCCGGAGCCGCTCTGATCACCCGCGGCATCCAGCTCGAGATTCCCCGACCGACCATCGAACTCACCATGATCGGTGCACCCACGGTGGAGAATGGAGATTGTCCGCAATTCAACCCGGAAGAGGAGTCCGGTTCCGATCGGGACTTCATCTCCTCGGCGATCTACCGACCCACCGGGAAGAAGATCCGTCAGGTGCTCGAGGCGAATGTGCTCCCGCATACGCCCGACTTCGTCGTCAATTCGTATACGTGGTCTGCGGAAACGCCCGCAGCTGGCCTCGGCACCGGCCAATCGGCAACCGTCGAGTTCTGCCCCTGCGGGAGCCGGCTCGTCCGACTGGAGGCAGGGGAGGCCAGCGGCATCGAGACCGCCGAGTATCGGTTTCTCATGGATGCGCCCGAACTCTCCCTCACCGTGGACCAGGATCACATCGACCAATTTGGAGCCCGGATCCACGACCCCCGGCGTTCGGCCGTCTCCGCCGCGACCGTCGAGCTGTCGGTCGGGGCCGCGCAGACCCAGGGAACCCCGTCGTGCGACTGGCGAGAAGTCCGTTGGCGCGACGCATCGCCCACCAGTGGCTCCGCCGCAGACGTTCCGGTTCCCGCCGGGCGGCTGGTCCCGCACGGGGACGGCTGCACGGCCACGCTCACCCTCTGGGACCCCGCCGTCGACGGCGGAACGACCCCTCCGGCCCGTATGGTGCGCGGCGTCGTCGTCATGGAAGATGGCCTCCAGTGCGGAAAGAATCTCTTTACGGTCGACACCACGCCAGTGCAGGAATTGGCCACGCACGACTTCCGCCTCAAGCCGGTCCGACCGATCAAAATGCGCATCGGGCGCTCCGGTGTCACCACGACGAACGTCAAACTGAAGGTCGAGAACGTGCTCGACCCGGAGGACTTCGTCGACCCGCGCGAAGCCCCGGTGGCAACCCTGGCCGTCACGAACCTCGATTGCCCCGAGGGAATCCTCGCGAGCCCGATTGCCTTCGATCGACCCCTCTCCGGCGATGAGGCGACTGCCATCCTCCCCCCGGGCAAGTCGGCGCCGGCGCGACTCACGCCGGAAGCGCGCTCGGAGTGGTTCGAGACCCTGGCACCCGGCATCCCCCACCGCTGCTCGGTCGAGGTACGTGTCCTCGGCCCCGACGAAACGGATCCCCGCCCCGATCATAGCGAGATTCTGGCCACCGACATCTTCGATCGGACCAGCCCCCACCCTGGTCGATGGACCGGAGGTGGTCGTACGGCCACTCAAGCGTCTCAAGGCACGGGTCCGCGGCCCGGACACGCCCGGAACGGCTCGTCTCAAGGCGATCATCGAAAATCGTGGCAACGAGCCCACGACCGTTCAGTGGGAACTATCTCCGATCGACTGCGGGATCGCCCCCGTGACCGAGCTCTTCACCGGCGAATTCGTTCTCGCGGCCGGCGCACGGGAGAGGCTCGACATCGACCTCGTGGCCATTGCCGAGGACTACCCGGAAGCCACCTGGGACCGCCCCGCGCGATGTCACCTCCTTCTCACCGCCACCGCGGATGCCGACCTCGATCCGTCCAACAACGCGACCCGGACCTACCTCGACGTCACGGTGCGCCAAGCGAGATCACCAACGCTCCACGCGCCTCTCTCGTGGACGGCCCCCGCACCCCGGGCGGGTCCGACGCTCGGTTTCTGGCCTGAGCCGGGCGCGCTACGCACGCGCCTCGCATCGGGACGTCACACGCCGGAGCGGCTCCTGCTCAATTCGACCAGTAGATGTACTCGTCATCGGGTGCGTCCGGCAGAGAGCGGTCCTTGTCCAGGTTGATTGGCATCAATCCGGTAGACGGCCAGGCCGACGGCAGCTGCTCTGCATTGTGGGCCTCGAGTGCCTTCTCCAGTTCCGCGACCTTGTCGGGACGCTCGGCCGAGAGGTCGTGTTGCTCGGTAGGATCGGAGCGTAGGTCGAAGAGCCATTTGCGCCCCGGCGGATCGCTGACGTTGAGCTTCCAACCATCGACGAGAGCCGTCTGCGAGGCACCGCTACGCCAGAAGAGCGCACGATGGGTGGTTCCGGTCGCTTCCCCGCGTGCGAACGGCAGGAGGTCGACGCCGTCGATCTTGCGATCGGCAGGCAGAGGCGCGCCCGCCGCGCCGGCCGCAGTCGCAAAGATGTCGAAATGATGGACCGGCTGCGCCACGACGGTTCCGGGTGTGATCCGTCCCGGCCACTTGATGAAGTACGGGACATGGATGCCGCCCTCGAAGAAAGAGATCTTCCAACCGCGGTAGGGGTCGTTTACGTCGGGCAGACCGATGTACCCTGCTCCGCCGTTGTCGGACGTGAAGATCACGATGGTGTCGTCCTCCAGCCCATTGTCCCGGAGGGCATCGAGGACGCGGCCGACGCCGCGATCGAGCGCACGAATCATTGCGGCGTAGACCCGTTCGCGGTGGAGCTCGATGTGGGAGAGTGCCTCGTAATCCTCACGCGTCGCCTGTAGCGGCGTATGCGGCGCCCAGTGGGCGAGATAGAGGAAGAAGGGACGATTTTTATTCGCCTCGATCGCCTTGATGGCTTCGTCGGTGTAGTAGTCGGTCAGATAACCGTCGGGCTCGAAGTTCTCGCCGTCGTTGAAGCGGGCCGCGTAGCGCATCGCCGCCCAGAGGAAACGATCGATCGGGTCGAAATCCTGCTTTGCATTGACCACGCGAGGATCCTCCTCGGGCAAATAGAGTCCACTCGCCATCAAGAGGCTCTCGTCGAAGCCCTGCTCCCGGGGAGTCATGCCGTTCGTTTGGCCAAGGTGCCATTTCCCGATGTGAATGGTGTGGTAGCCACGTTCGGCCAGGAGTTCGGCGAGCGTGATCTCGGAAGCCGGCATGCCCATCTCCTCGAAGTCGACCGCGCGGCCGCCCTCGGCACGCATGGGCAAACGCAGGCGCGTGGAGGAGTCGGCGATCAGCGGCACGAGTGTCGACATCCCCGAAGGCGTGGGGGTGAATTCGAAACCGAATCGAGTGCCGTACCGGCCCGACAGGAGAGCCGCACGGGACGGTGCGCAGGTGCCGTTGGCGGCGTAGCCGTTGACGAAGTTCGCGCCTTCTTCCGCGATCGAATCGATCCTGGGCGTCGGAACCGTACCGCCCGCGACACCGCCGCCCAGGAACGTCAGATCGTTCCACCCGAGGTCGTCGGCGAGGATGAGGACGATGTTGGGGGGACGATCGGCACCGGAGGCCGGAGTTCCGGGCCCCGGTTCCCAGTCGACGGGTACGTTGGGGCCGGTGGTCGTGCGCAGGTCCACCAGGAGTCCGATGGCCCCGAGCATCAGGGATTGGCGTTGCCACCACAGCAACCCCAGCAAAACCGCAATCACGGCCAGGATTTTCGCGAACTTCTGCATGGTGTTTCTCCTCTGCTGCCGGACTCCCGACCGGACGACTCCAAGGTAATGGCACGAATTGTGCCATATATGAAGCCGACAGAGAACCCGGGGGCGGCCCCGGACTTCCCGTCTACCGATGCGCGCTCCCGTGCCGGGCGTCGCTGACATGAGCGCCTACCGGGCGGGCGGCCCGCCCCATCCTTCCTACTTGCAGGACATCTTGGCGCGAGACGAGACGCAATTCTGGATGGCACCGAACCGTGAGATGAAACCTTCCTCGAGCGTGGCTTCGATCGGGGGGGCGAGCGGCCCCTCGAATTCACGACGGCTGACCTTGATCTTGAATTTCGCGGGATCCCCGGGCGACGACAGATCCGAGTAGAAGTACGCCTGGACATCCTTGTCGGCCGTTCGACAACGGATCTTCCGGTCTCGCTCGGTCTCCGTGGTCTCACAGTCCGAGGGCGCCAACGCCCCCATGATGTTCATCGTGCCGCCATCGGAAATGCGCACCGTGAATCCCCTCGAGGCGTCGAAGGGCGCCAGGGTCGAGCCTTCGACCTTGGCGCGTCCCTTCTTGCTCCGCCACGGCCACGCCGTCGCTTTCTTGATCGAGAGGGGCGCGTCCTCCGCATCGCAAATATCGGAGATTCCGTCTCCGTCGATGTCCGCGCCGTCCGGGTTGCCGTCTGGGCAGACCTGGTAGTCGTAGGTCGTTTCGTTGCCGGCCACCCCGATGACGAAGTCATCGATCTGGCCGCTGAAATTCGACCAGGGGGCTCCTGCCTTGAAGAAAAGTGCCCCGAGCGAGGAATGAATCGCCGCGTCGGGATAGTGGGTGAGGATCGTCGCCAGAGAACACGGCGCGTTGTGGTCGCAGGCTCTTCCCACATTCACCCCGCGCACGATTGCGTCTGCGGTCATCCACCAACGAGCGTCGCTCGCCAGCGTGTTCCAGTGGTACCAGACACCCGTGTCGACCTCACCGGAGCCTGCAGTGAAGGAGGGTTCGAAGACGAGTCGACCTTGCCAGTTCGTGTCGCCGTCGGTGCCGTCGTAGTCGACGTTCACTTGCAGGGCGATGGAAAGGGAATTGTCGGTATCCACCGAGGTTCGGACCGAGCGATAGGAGAGAGACGTCACCTGATCGAGCCGGGTGCCATTGTAATCGACAGTTCCGAAGAGCATGCGGCCCTCGCCTGTGCCGTCGAGAGTCATCTCGATACTCCCTCCGCCGAGAGGCGCGGCGTAATCGAGGGCGATCTCCCCGGTCGCGTTGTTCGAAGAGGGCGGCTCCTCTGCGAACCACCAACCCGACGCGGGAAACGTCACGAGATCTGCCCGGCCAATCGTCACTGTCGCCGCGTCGGTTCGCGTCGCGGCGAGGAGAAAAAGGCCGACGAAACCAGCGAGCGGCAAGAAGCGACGGAGCGTGCGACCGAGCGGCGGGTGCCGTGGGTCACAGGATTGGTCCGCACAAACCTCATGGTACTGCATTCAGCCCTCCTTCGCGCAGTCGCGAGTCATCGCTGGGTCTTCAGCGTTCGGGGCAACGTCGTTGATTGGGTGCGTTGCAACTCGCGCGGTAAATCGACTCGGTTCCGACTGTGCGCTATCGTGTCCCCTTTACGCAAGGGAAATCCGAACGAACGAAGACTCAAGCTCGTCGAAGATCCACATCCCGAAACACGCACGCCTCCAGCCTTCTGACGGAGTGTAAATTCTCACGCATTCTGCGTGGAGGCCGGAGGCAGCGCGCGGCAGCACCGCGACCCCGAGGCGCGGCCGCTACTCGCTTCGACGGAAGGTCGACGGCTAGCGCAGAGCGAGGAAAAAAACGGCGAGCAGGAGAACGTTCGGAATCGAAGCGAGCAGCCACCAGGCCAGGACACCGACCAGATCGGCGACCCCGGGCACGACGTCACCCCGCTGCGGCTCCAGATTTCGTTGCAGGTCGACGACATCGGCGTCGAGGACCTCTTCGACCGCAGCGGATGTGTAGAGATTCCGCGCACGGCGTCCACGCGCAAAGGCCGCCCACATGGCGCGCGGAGCAATCAGGCCCCCGATCCACAAGGCCTGCAGATTGAGGATCCAGGCGGCTGCGAAGCGCCCGCACCCCGACGCGATCTCCCACGCGCCGATCTCACCCTCCCCCTTCCAGGTCGTCGGATAACCCGTCACCACGTGATGGAGGTCGTGTCGGATCACGGCGGCAACGCGCCCCGCCGTATTCGGGAAGAAGAGCGTGATTGGCCCAACCCGCAGCCGAACCCACCGATCCCCGTACCCGCCGTCCCCAAGACCGTTGACGGCAAAGTAGTTCGCGCGCGCGGCGCGCACCGAGCCCGATCGACCCTGTTCCATGGGCGCTCCGGACACCTCGACGGCCCAGATCCTTTCGCGCCGATCGCGATGCGGCAAAGCCTCCCTACTTTACGGTATAACCGCGTCCTTCGAGACAAGCGACGTAGGCGCGTTGGTAGGTGGCTCGAGCGGCGTCGGCGCTTTGGCTGGCCTCGGACTGGCGGCGACGATTACCGATGGCTGTCCCTCCCGCCGCCACGGCCGCATCCGCCGCCTCCTCCGCCGCTGCCGCCGCCGATCGCGCCGCCGATCGCGCCCAGTGCGGCTCCCTTGGCGGCGCCGCCCACGACGCTCTTGCGCGCCCCGGTCGAACTGACCGACGCAGGATCGATTCCGGATTGGTCGACCGCCCACTGGCGACACTCGCCCTTGTCCCGTGTCGCCTGCTCCTCGCTCTGGCCTTTGGCGGGATAGACGAAGGGCTCGGCGGCCGCGGAGGCGGCAGCAAGCAGGGTGACCGAAACCAAGATGGCGCAAAGCGAAGTTCTCATCCCGAAGCTCCTCTTCCGTTCTCGCGCGTGCCACCCGATGCCGGACGACCGCGCTTTGCCGTAAGGGTAACGGATGAACCCGGACCTGTCGCTCAGCCGGCCCCCGCGCCATCCGGAGGTGGGCGATCCCGTCCGGTGAGAGCGGCGGCGGCCAGGGCCAGCGCTGGGCGCCGCCCCGCATCGGAGGCCCGCCCACCTACGTGCTGGTCGGGACGGACGAGCAGAGCCCCGTCGCCGGAGACCGCACATTGCTCGCGCCAGGCATCGAGTGGCGGGGTGTCGATGCCGATGCGGACCCGTTCGACGTCCGCGGATCCGAGCGCGCTGGACCACGCCTCGTGGTCCGAAAAAGTGAAGAGGGCCGGACGATCGACCGGCACGAGATCGAGCGTCGATCGCCCCCCCACGTCCTGCAACCACGCATGCGGCAGGCGCGCTCCCGGCCGCGCCGTCGGCTCGTACTCACTGGGCGAAGACGGCGCTGCCGAAGACTCCTCGGGGACGAGCGCGCCCTCCTCGTAGACGTAGCCGAGTTGTAGCCCAAAGAGGTCGAAATGCTCTCGTTGCCGTTCGACGGCAGCCGCGATCGCGTCGGCCCGGGAGGGGTCGGCGAGCGCTGCGTGGAGCCGTTCGGTGGTCGGCTCGACGTCCGTCCCCAGGGCGACGGCCAACTCCACCATCTTGATCGCATTCGTCAGAGACTGGTGGGCGTTGTTCTGCGCCACGGGCATCCGTTCGATCTCGTAGGAATCGAGCAAGGCGGCATCGGCTCGCCCGTCGACGACCGCGCCGATGCGCCACAGGAGGCCGTGGATGTCCTGCATTCCGGAATTGAGGCCGAGACCGCCCGTCGGTGGAAAGCGGTGGGCAGCATCGCCCGCCAGGAAGATCCGACCGCGTCCCATCGACTCCGCGGTCTGGGAGCTCATCCACCAGGTGCCGCGGCCCAGGATCTGCGCGTCGAGCCGGGTCCCGGCCGCCCTTTCGATGATCTCGAGACAGCGGTCGTCCCCGTAGTCCTCGGCGGACTCCTTCGACGGATCGATGTTGTGCATGAAGACCCAGTCGGACGCGGCGTCGTGCGCAATGAACGCACCCGACGCTTCCGGGTCGAGTACGAAGTGGAGAACACCGGGCCGATCGGCGGTGAGCGCCCGGAGGTCTGCCGAAAAGTGGATGGCCAGAAAGCACTGGATCAGTGGCGGCCCGATCATCTCGATTCCGAGTTCCTTGCGAACCCGGCTCCCGGCTCCGTCACAGCCAATGACGTAGCGGCTCCGCACCCGGACTCTCCTCCCGGTGTCGAGGTTCGTGATCTCGGAAAACACCGCGTCCCCCCGATCCTCCGAACGCTCCCACTGATGGCCATATCGGAGCTCGACACCGCGTGATGCCCGCACTTCATCGGCGAGGATCGGCTCGAAGCGATGTTGCGAAAGATTGTGCAACGGAGTCGGCGTCACGTCGAGGCACGCATCTCCCTGACGTTCGTAGGGGAGCCGTCCGATCAGCGTGCCGCTCAATCGCGTGACAAAGTTGACGTGCCCTGCGTCCGCCTCGTCGCTTCCGGCGCGATGGATCCGGGTCATGTCGAGTCCCGCTTGTCGACAGATCTCGTAGGTCCGGGCGTTCACCGCATGCGCCGCGGGCACGCCGCGGGGCCCCTCGCGCCGCTCGACTACGAGTGCCGTGCATCCGTGGCGCGACGCGAGAATGCCGCCCAACATGCCAACGGGTCCGGCGCCGACGATCAGGACATCGACCTCGACATCGGTCGCCACGCTCAGAAGACTCCCTCGTAGCTTCCGCCGTCGAGTTGGACGCTTTGACCGCAGAGGTATCCCGCCTGTGCGGAGCACAGGAAGGCAAAGGCATCGCCGAACTCCTCGGGGCGACCCAACCGACCCGCCTTGATCGTCGCAATCTGCTCGGCGCGGGCCTCTTCGTAGGAGATGCCGCGCAGAGCCATCGCCAACTCGGCCATCTGTCGCTGCCGACCGGTGTCGAATCGCTCGGGAAGCAGTTGGTTCACGGTCACATTGTGGGCGACGACCTCCTTGGAGAGGCCCTTGAGAATCCCGGCGAGACCGAGGCGGGTCCCGTGCGAGAGGCCCATGAAGGGGTTCGGGGTCTTCACCATCGCCGAACTGACGGCAACGATGCGCCCGAACTCGCGCTCGACCATGCCGGGCACGACCCGCTGCAGGAAACCGACCGGCCCGACCACGGCCTGCTGGAACGCCGCACCGACCTGGCGCTGCGCATCGGCAGCCTGAAGGATTCGTCGCTGCACGCGGTGCCCATCGGCCGCAGCCGCGTGCGGGTGCTGGCCAGCCCCGGCTACCTGG
>JAPOLW010000620.1 GCA_029976905.1 bacterium
TGTCGGCTCGCAAGCCGTCCTCGTCACGGCTGGGAACCAGGTGTCCGGAGCCGGATCCTTCACCTACGAAGCCAGTCCCTGCGCCGGGCCTCCTGCGGCACCCGCCAATGGAGCCGTCGCCTTCAGCGACGGGAACAACCCCGGCAGCGTCGCGACGTTCTCCTGCGATCCGGACTATGACCTGACCGGCGCCTCCAGCGTCGAGTGTACCGATGACGCGTGGCCGACGCCGAACCCTGCACCAGCGTGCGTCGAGGCCGGCGTGCCGGTCCCGATCGCCGGGGCGGGACCACCGCTCTTCCTACTCTTTCTTCTGGCCGGAGCCTGGTATCTGGCACGGCCGCCGCGCGTCCGGACGCTCTGACCACGCCCTGCCGCCCGACGCCAGTCGAGCGTCCCGGTGGCGCCGAGCGGAGCCGGTCAGGCTTCGCTCGGCGCCACCGCAGAGGCCTACGTGGACCATGGAAGCCAGCGCGCAGGGCGACGGCTCCCGGTAGTCGCAGGAAGATTTTGTCCGGCGCTGGCCGCATTCCTCTCGACGCTGTAGGCGGGGTCGGGCCATCGGGGCGACAGCGGTCGTCGAGCTGCCCGCCCCGCGGCGGAATCAAGGGCCACGCACCGCTCGGGCAGCCTGTAGATTGGGCTTGCTGTTCACCTGTGCGCTCCCGTCCGAAAGGTAGGTACACCAGGCCGCTCCTGGGTTCGTTGCGATGGTCGACGACGTCCAGTAGATCGCCGCGGCTCGGGCTGGCCCGAAGAGCGTCGTGTCGATGCAGGGTGCTCCGGAGGCACAATCGAGAATGCTCGTCAGTTCCTCGATGGTCGGCGGCCGCCAATCGCAGGACCCGGCTGCACAACCCGTCGTCGTAGGTCCGGCAGGGGAGTTCGCACCCGCGCCACCGGGAGCGTTCACACCGGCGAGGAAGACCGTGAACAGGGTTCCATCCGGCTCGGGCGAACCCACCGTCCCAGCCGTCCAGGAGTAGGTTGCATCCTGATCGGTCAGTCCACCGGCATCATCACTCTTGAGCCACTCGAGCCCGGTCTGGTGATCGAATACGGTCTGGCCGAGATCCTCGAAACGATTCGCGGCACATTGCGAGTCGTCGAGCAGGCAATCCGCGCCGCAGCGCATTTGGGATCCGAAGAGCCCCACGGTCGCACACGTCGCGCCACCGAGGTCTCCGAACTCGCACTCCTCTCCCGTCTCCAGAACTCCGTCCCCGCAAGTCGAAACCGTCCCGCCGCCGAGAAGCGTCGCGAGTTCCTCCAGAGCAGCGCCAAGCCGCATGCCGATGTCTGCGCCATCGTCGAAGCTGGGACAGTCCAGACTGCCGAAGCGCTCGTCGGTCGCGGCGAACTGCCCTTCGATACGATCGAAGCAGTCCGTCGTATCCACGGCAGAGCCCGAGCGAACCTCGCGTAACTCAGCCTTCAGCAAACACCGGGAAAACCGCAGCGTCTCCTTGACCTTGCGAATTTGGCAGAGCTCCGAGGCCGAGAGCGCAGCGCGACTCTCACCCGCACCAGCCCAGACAAGGGCGACCAAGACGGCAACGATCTGTTTCCTGGATGGAAGCATGGGGGATCCTCCAATCGGCAGATGGCATTGAGGCGGTTCCGCGCCCGCCGCAGCGGGTCGCCGGCAACGACCTGATAAGCAAGATGCATGCCGGTGACGTCCCGGCTTTTCGGCAGCTTGCCGACACCGATCTGCACCCCTGGGAATCGGGAACCCGGAACTTCTCACGGTTGGGAATCGGTCTGCGAGCCAGGGAGATTTCCCCAATCCCCCCTATGGCGGACGCCACGCGGTGCGGCCGGGCACGGGATTTGGCTCCGGGCGTGCCGGACAGGGAGGAAGTCCCGGACCAAAGAACCCGTCACGATTTGCTCCCGGCGAGCCTCGCAGAGATTGGATTTTCGGGGCCTCGTGCTTGCACCCACTCCATTGGGTGTTCCCTGCGAATCGGGTCCGATTCCGATGAGAGCTCTGGCAACTCTGGTCATTCTGCTCTACGGGGCCATCGCCTGGCCTGCATCCGGAATGGCGGGATCAAGCGATCCTGCTGGAATGACGGAGCGGTTGGCCGTCGAGGATGCGGGCTCGGACGATTTCGAAGACTTCGAAGGCGAGTGGCTGGCCGCGACCGTTGCTTCCTTCCGCACCGCAGTGACAGGCTTTGCGTCGTGCGCGCAGGAGCGCCCTTCGCCGCTCGCACGCAAACGCGCCACCTTCTGTCGCGGGCCGCCCCGCGCCTGACGGCGATACGACCCCCGCTGGCGGGGTCGTCACCACCGCCCCCCACCCAGCCTGGATTCCGGGCGATTTCGTCGTTGCCGCCGCGCCGTGGCCCGTCGACCCACCCTCGCTCCAGGCATGGGTTCCACCCCTCTCTCGCTGGTTGATGCCGCGCGGTTCGGGTTTCCGGTCGTGAGCGCAGCAGACCACGTCTCTCCGGGACGACCCCGGCGGGCGGCAGCAGAAGGTCCCCCCGAGAACGTGCTCGCGACAGCGAGCGCCAAGGTGGAGCGAAGAGCTCTCGAGAATCGACATCATGAAGGATCCAACCATCGCGCTCGCGACCCTCGCCTGGCTCGCGGCGTCCTTGGCCGGCTGCGACACCCGCGGCACGGAGCACGGAGAAGAGCGGCACG
>JAPOLW010000621.1 GCA_029976905.1 bacterium
GCTCGACTGCCATCGAGAGTCGGGCGAAGACGTTCGGCGATGCGTTGGGACTCAAGGCTACCGAGATCCTCGTGCCGACGATCACACTCGACAAACTTCTGGAAGACAACTCGATCGAGAAGATCGACTTCCTTTCGATGGACATCGAAGGCGGTGAGCCGGCTGCACTGGCTGGTTTCGACATTCGCCGCTTTCGACCGGAACTCGTGGGTATCGAAGTCTTCCCTGAGAACGCAGATACCATACTCGACTACTTCCGGAACCACGGGTATCGGCGCATCGAGAAGTACTACAAGAGGTACAAGCGAGACTGGTTCTTTACGTGCGAAGTTGACGCGGACTGCAAGGCAGATACGACTGCGCCCAAGGCTCCGGGGGCCGCCTCTGAAACGCCGTAGGGCGGCTCACCCGGCCATGCGGTCGCCACGAGGACCGAGCATTTAGGCTCCCTGAAAGATTTCTCTCGAGTCCGGGAATTTCGGCGTGCCGCCCGCCCCATCCGCTGCCTGAGCCTCCGGACTACGCGCCGTTCGAAACGCCACGGTGATCTGGCCCTTCCTCTTTTTCACAGGACGTAGGACGAGCGTTCCGGGGGGTGGGGAAGGTTCCCGGTCATTTGGTCCTTTCCCCGGTCATTTGGTCCCATTTTGGTCCCATCTCAGCCAGCCCAGGGATCGTAGCTGCCAAAGGTCCAGACGTGGCCCTCGACATCCCGGCAGGTGTAACCGCGGCCGCCGTAGTCCTCGTCCATGGGCTCCCGCATGATCTCCGCGCCGGCCGCGCGGGCGCGCTCGCAGTGGCCGTCCACGTCCTCGACGACGACGTAGAGGCTCTGCGTGCTCCCGCCCGCCTCCGCGGGAAGTCGCATCAGGCGCCCGAACTCGTCGGAGCGATGACCACCCAGCATGAGCATGGCGTCACCGAGCGTCAGCTGCGCGTGCGCGATGCCGTCGTCCCCGTCGGGGACCACCAGATGGCGCTCGAAACCAAAGGCGCGGCACAGCCAATCGATGGCCGCTGGGGCATCGGCGTAGCGCAGTGCCGGAATCATCGTCGCTTTTCCCATCGCGTGTTCCTCACCCGGACCCGGTTTCACCCTGCCCAGCGCATGTTCCTCCCCGGACCCGGTTTCACCCTGCCCAGCGCGCGTTCCTTCCCGAACCCGGCTTCGCGCGTCCCATCCCCTGTTCCTCCCCCGGCCCGGTTTCACGCGCAGCATGCCACGCTCGAGGTCCCCAGAGCCAGGCCGCCGCCCGGAGCCAGGCCGCCGCCCGGAGCCAGGCCGCCGCCCGGAGCCAGGCCGCCGCCGCTCACACGCCCCGGCCCGGTGCGCCGTGCCCGTGGCGGACGGCACTCGACTGCGATAGGCAGGGGCGCATGGCCAAGGAAGAGATGAACGTCGAAACCGTGCGCGCCCTCGCAAAGAAGCTCCGCAACTGGGGACGCTGGGGCGCCGACGACGAACTCGGGACCCTGAACTTCATCGACGCCGACAAGGTGGTGGCAGCGGCGGGCCTGGTACGGACGGGCAAGATCTTCTCGCTCGCCATCCCCTTCGACGACCAGGGCCCGCAGTCGGGGCTCGCCGGGCGCACGAACCCGCAGCACTTCATGCTGCAGGACGGAGGCGACGTCGCCTCGGGTGCCCAGGACTTCGTCGCGCACCTGCGCTGGTGCGATGACGCGGTGACCATGCCCTTGCAGTGCGCGACCCAATGGGACGCTCTCGCCCACATCTATTTCGACGGCAAGATGTACAACGACCGTGGGCCCGAGATGGTCAATTCTTCGGGAGCGCGCGCCAATTCCATCGACAAGGCCAAGGACCGCATCGTGTCCCGCGGCGTCCTGCTCGACATCCCGCGCCTCCACGGCGTCGACTGGCTCGAACCCGGCACCGCGATCTACCCCGCCGACCTGGACGCCGCAGCCGAGAAGGCCGGCGTGCAGATCGAGCGCGGCGACATCGTGCTGGTGCGTACCGGGCAGATCGCCCAGGTGCGCGCCGAGGCGTCGTGGGGCGCCTACTGCGGCGGGCCCGCGCCGGGCATGAGCCTCACCACCGCGCAATGGCTCGCCGACCACGAGGTGGCGGGCTACGCCACCGACACGTGGGGCACCGAGGTGATCCCCAACGAGACCCCCGACGTCTTCCAACCCCTGCACTGCGTGGCCATCGTCAACATGGGCATGCTGGTCGGCGAGATCTTCGACCTCGAAGGGCTGGCCGCCGATTGCGCCGACGACGGCGTCTTCGAGTTCCTCTTCGTCGCGCCACCGCTCACGATCACGGGCGCGGTCGGCTCGCCGATCAACCCCCAGGCGATCAAGTAGCCAGACCCGACACCAGCCGAGACAGGAATCACATCGCGGTCCGACCACCCGCCCGCCGCCGACGCGATCCCCTGGTCGGACCCCGCGCCCGCGATCGCAGGGAGCGAATCCCCGGGCCGACCACCGTCCACGTCGTCACCAGACCGACTTCACCCGACCACCGTCCACGTCGTCACCAGACCGACTTCACCCAACCACCGTCCACGTCGAAGGCCGCGCCGCTGATCCAACCGGCGCGCTTGGACGCGAGGAAGACCACCAACCCGGCCACGTCTGTGGGCTCACCGATCCGCCCGACGGGCAGCGGGCGTCGCGGCACA
>JAPOLW010000622.1 GCA_029976905.1 bacterium
GGAAGGCTTTCGTGAAGGCGCTTTGGTCCGAGAAGCCCAGCAGAAAGGCGACCTCGTCGATGGGACGCTTCTCTCTCGCGAGATAGTGACGCGCGAGATCCGCCCGCACCTCGTCGAGGATCTCGCGGTAGCTCGTGGCCTCTTCCCGGAGGCGGCGACGGAGGGTGCGATGACTCATCGAAAGGTCCGCCGCAACGCCCTCCAGGGAGAGGTCCCGCAGCGGCACCTGCGCGCGGATCGAGGCACGCACGCGTTCGGCGAACGCGGCGTGGGAAGGAAGACGGGAGAGCTCTTCGGCCGCGTGGCGCTCGAGGACCCGACGCAGCGACGGGTCGGCCGCTGGATTGGCCCGCTCGAGCATCGACATCGGGAAGAGCACCCCGTCCTCCCCGGCGTCGAAGGTGACCGCGAGGTTCAGGATGCTGCCGTATTGGGCAGCGTAGTCGGGCGCAGGATAGGAAAGCCGAGCTTCGAGCGGATCGCTTCTTGCCGGCCCGAGTCGGCGACTCATGGTCACGGTGAGCCCGACCGCGTACTCGATCGTGAAACGGCTCGCGCGCGGCGATGCGCCCGGATCGAAACGGATCAGGGCGGTGTCGCCGCGTGTGTCGAGATCGCAGCCGAAGCGCTCCCACAAAAGTGGCGTCAGGCCGCGCACCAACTCGAAGGCGTTGCGCGGTGACTCGCTCGCCGAGGCCAGGTACCCGACGATCCCGAGCGTACCCGGCTTCACCAGGGTCGAGACCCGAAGGGCCAGGGCGGGGTCGCCGGTGACCTCGATACCCGCCTGCCAGACGCGCTGGAAGACCTCTTTGGGCAGGCGACGACGAGGCCCACTCAGGGCATCGCGGGGCACCCCCGCGCGGGCCAGGACCGTGGCTGGATCGATGCCCTCGTTTTCGAGGTGTTCGACCAGTGGCAGAATGGCGTTGACCGAGCCGTAGGCAAGCATCGTGGAGACGTCAGAAACCCTTTGGAATACGGTACCTTTTGCCGTCGGCGGCGCAAAATCGCGGATTTTCGGGCGCTCGTCTGGCCGAAAAAGACCAGAGCGGCGGCACGCGGGGACATGAGCCTTTCCCGGCGCTTCGCTACCTCCTAGGATGCCCCAACCACGGGAGGTCCGATGATTCGTCTAGCCATCTCCGCCGACGGCCATGTGAGTGAGCCCGTCGATCTCTGGAGCGCCAATCTTACGCCGTCGCTGCGCGACCGTGGGCCGCGCGTGGAGGTCCGCAACGGAAAGATCGCCATGGTCGTCGAGAACCGGGTCATCCGGAAGCTCGCGGAGGCGCCCGCCGACATGCCCGAGGGTACGGTCGCCAATCTCGCCGGCTGGGGGGAGAACGACCCCGCCTCCCGCCTCGAGGCGCTCGCCGGCGACGGTGTCTCGGGCGAGGTGCTCTACCCGACCGTGGCCTTCTTCACCGCCTACTCGATCGAGGACGACGCCCTTCAGGACGCCGTTTGCCGGATCTACAACGACTGGCTCGCCGACACCTTCTGCGATCGGCGCTTCGTTCCCGTGTCGGTACTGCCGGCTTCCCAGCCGGCAGCCTGCGTGCGCGAACTGGAACGCATCGCCGGACGTGGCGTTCGTGCGGCACTGCTGCCCGCTCACTCCGACTCGCTCCCCTACAACGATGCCGCGTGGGAGCCGCTGTGGGAGGCCGCGGCGGGGACCGGCACGAGCCTTTCGTTCCATGCTGGCTCCGGCCGGCACCAGGCGCGCGTGCGCGGGCCCGGCGGGGCCGTGACGAACTATGTCGTCGTTCTCACCGGCCCCATCGAGACCGCCACCCTCCTTTGCGCCTCGGGGATCCTCGAGCGCCACCCCGACCTGCGCGTCGCCATGGTCGAGTGCGGGGCGGGCTGGCTCGCCTGGGCGCTCGACGCGATGGACGAGGCGTACGAAGAGCACGAGGTCTTCGTGAAGCCCAAGCTCGCCGAGAAGCCGAGCTTCTACTTTCGCCGACAGGGGAGCGTCACCTTCGGCCGCGATCCCGTCGGCATCGCCAATCGCATCCAGACCGGCGACCGCTGTCTGATGTGGGGCTCGGACTACCCACACCCCGAGGGCACCTACCCCAAATCACGCGAGATCCTCGAGGAACAATTCCGCGACGTGCCTCAGGAGACCATCGACCGCATCACCTGGCGAAACGCCGCAGAACTCTACGGAATCGCGACGGCCGCCGAATTCGCGTCCGAAATCGCTCCGTGAGCGACGCCGCGCTGCACCCCGGAGATCTGGACCTCGGCCACCCCGAAACCTTCGAGGGCGGCCATCCCTTCGCCTATTACCGGAGCCTGCGTCGGGAAGCGCCCGTACACTGGAACCCACCGCACGGCCGCGATTTCGGTCTGGGTACCATGCACGAGGGTTTCTTCGTCGTCTCCCGCTACGAGGACGCGGTCGAGATTTCCAAACGGCCAGCCCTCTTCTCCTCGCACGAGGGAACCACCGCGCTTGCCGAGCAGGAGCCCGATGCGCTCGCTGGCATGCGCATGATGATGATCAATCAAGATCCCCCGCACCATACCCAGAGCCGTCGTCTCGTGAGCCGCGGCTTCACCCCGCGGGTGGTGCAGACCCTCGAGACACACATCCGGGAGGAAGCCAGGAACATCGTCGCCGCCGTCGCCGGACGC
>JAPOLW010000623.1 GCA_029976905.1 bacterium
CATGGCATCGAAGACGGACGTTCTCGTCGTAGGCGGCGGTGGCCGCGAACACGCCCTGGTCTGGAAGCTCGCTTCCTCGCCGCGGGTCGGGCGCCTTCTGTGCGCGCCAGGCAACGCGGGCATTGCGCAGACGGCCGAATGTGTGGCGGTCGGCGCAGACGACGTCGCGGGCCTTGCCGATCTCGCGGAACGCGAAGGCATCGGGCTGACCGTCGTGGGCCCCGAGGCCCCCCTGACGGCAGGGCTCGTGGACGAACTCGAACGCCGAGGGTTGCGCGCCTTCGGCCCCAACCGGGCCGCCGCCGAACTCGAGGCGAGCAAGGCATTCACAAAGGGCTTGCTCGACGAGGCCGGCGTACCCACCGCCGCCTACGGCACCTTCGAGGACGCCGAGGCTGCACACGCCTACCTCGAGCGGGTCGGCGCCCCGATCGTCGTCAAGGCCGATGGCCTGGCCGCCGGCAAGGGCGTCACCGTCTGCGAGACCATCGGGGAGGCACGGGCTGCCATCGATTCGATCATGCGCGACCGTGTCTTTGGCGAAGCGGGCGCCCGCGTCGTCCTCGAGGAAAAACTCGGCGGCGAGGAGGCCTCCTTCATCGCCCTGACCGACGGCACCACCGTACTCCCGCTCGCGACCTCCCAGGACCACAAGCGCATCGGCGACGGGGATACCGGCCCGAATACGGGAGGCATGGGAGCCTACTCTCCGGCTCCGGTCATCACGCCGGAACTCTTCGACGACGTCACCCGAAACGTCCTCGAGCCCGTGGTGGCCACCCTGCGACGACGCGGAATCGTCTTCAAGGGCGTTCTCTACGCCGGTCTGATGATCGAGGATGGTCGCGCCGGGGTCCTCGAATTCAACGTGCGCTTCGGTGATCCCGAATGCCAACCCCTGCTGATGCGGCTGCGCAGTGACCTCCTCGACCTGCTGGACGCGGTCGTGGACGAGCGGCTCGCCGGTGTCGAACTCGACTGGGATCCGCGCGCGGCGGCGTGTGTCGTCCTGGCGGCAGCCGGCTATCCCGCCACGCCCGAGAAGGGAGCGGCCATCCGCGGCCTCGAGCATGCGGCGGGCGTACCCGATTCGTTCGTCTTCCACGCCGGCACGGGTGCCGGCCAACCGGGAGAGATCGTCACCAGCGGCGGCCGGGTGCTCGGGGTGACCTCGCTGGGGGAAACGATCGGCGCGGCCGTGCAACGTGCCTACGAAGCGACTGCGCACATCGAGTTTCCCGGCATGCAATTCCGCCGCGACATCGGACGCCACGCGATTGCCCGCGGAGCCTGAGCGATGCTCGACGAGGCCACGCTCGAGCACGCCGTTCGGGCGCTCGACGCAGGCGAATTGGTGGTCTTCCCGACCGAGACGGTCTACGGCATCGGCTGCGACGCCCTCAATCCCGCGGCTCTCGCCCGCTTGTGCGCCGCCAAGGAACGACCCGAAGAAAAGGGGATCGCGGTAATCCTGGGCGATCCGGGCATGCTCGCCCAACTCACCGAACTCCCCGGTGGCGACGTGACGCGCCTGGCGGCGCACTTCTGGCCCGGCCCCCTCACTCTTCTGGTGCCGTCGCGAGACGACCTCCCCCACCCCATCGTGCGCGACGGACGTACCGGCTGTCGGGTGACGAGCGATGCGACGGCGCGAGCCCTCTCCGCCCGCCTCGGCCGCCCCCTCGCCTCCCCCAGCGCCAATCCCGCCGCGCGCGAGCCGGCCCACGACGTGGCCGCCGCCCGGGCCTATTTCGGAGACGCCGTGGCCGTCTATCTCGACGACGGGCCGCGGCACGGCACGCCGTCGACGCTCCTCGATCCGGGACCGCCGCTGCGCGTGCTCCGTGAAGGACCGATCACCGCAGACGCCGTTGCCGCCGTGCTGCGCTAAAGCGCCATCAGGAACGGTACGGCGCCAGATCCATTCCCAGGGGGCCGTAGCGCGCTTCGACCGCAGCGAGCGTATCCGGCGTCCAGAAAGCGTGCCCGGGCGGCGGAAAACCGAGCACGCATCGTTGCTCGACCGAAGCCGTGGCAATGATCTTCTCCATGACCTGTGTTTCGCGGTACATGGCCCACGCCCAACCGGGTTGGAGAACCCCGATCCACTCGCTCGCAGCCTTGCGGAAGGTCAGGTTCTGCACCAGTCGCAGCGCGCCCGGAATCATGGGCGTGCCCCGATGCCACGTATCGTGCCGGTACAGAAGCAGTGAGCCGATGCGGTACCGGACGGGACGCTCGCGGGGGTAGAGGGTCTCGGCACGCCAGCGTGCCGTCTCGGGAGACTCGGTGCGGAGGTATTCCTCGGCCCGGTCGCGATCGTTCACCCACACCAGCGCGCCCACCCCGGGCGTCCCGACGATCGGCCAGGGATAGGCGGGGTCCGCCGGGCCCTCCCGCGGCACGACGGCGGTGGCGCCACCGCACTCTTCGACGTCGCTCAGGTAGAGGATCGCCTCGACCGCTTCGGGCGTCTCCCAACGCGGCGGGTGCAACAAGGTGTGATTCGGATAGTCCACGTGGATCCGCTGATCGCGGTTGTCCCGCGCGTGTCCGCTCGCAGACGTCCGGCCGATCTTGGGCCACAGGTCCGATTGGGTGAGCCGGAGATCGGCCACGTCGGCATCGAGCAGCTGCGCGACCGCCG
>JAPOLW010000624.1 GCA_029976905.1 bacterium
TGGGCTCCTTCGAACAGAAACCCGGATGCCCGGACGACACCCTTGGGGCCTTGTCCCCCGACGAAATCGAGCGGCTCTGCCGCGGCGAATGCCATCACCCCTCGGACGTGCGCCGTCCGATCACGCGCATCGAGGTGGTCCGCATCCGACCCGGTGGCCGCGGCGCGGATCCCGCCATCGAGGATCCCTGGCTCGTGTTCCGCTGCCCCGGCGACGGGAGCGGCTGCGAGGTCGTGTTCGACGATCCCGGCTTCGCCACCGACGGCCGCGACGCACTGTACTACGCACGTGCGATCGAGGAAGCCCGACCGACCGTGGATGCCGACCCCCTGGGGTGCCGCCGCGACGCGACCGGTGCGTGCCGCAGCCTCGATCCCTGCTTTGCGCGCCCCGCCGACGACGACTGCCTCGCACCGAGCGAGCACCGCGCCTGGTCGTCTCCGATCTTCGTGGACTTCGCGGTCGACTCCTGAATCGCCGCCGCACCGTCGAGCACCGACCGGCCGGAAGACACCGGCCACGTCCGCAGATGACGAGATGGCCGCGGCCTTGTAGGCTCGATCCTGCGGAAGGAGAGCGTATGAAGTTCGGAATGAACCTCCTCTTGTGGACGGACGACCCCTGCGCCGAGCAGCACCTGCCGCTGCTCGAGCGCCTGCGGAAGATGGGCTTCGACGGCGTCGAACTCCCGATCTTCTCGGGAAACCCCGGAGACTACGCCCATCTGGGCCGGCGCCTGCGGGAGATCGGGCTGGAATGCACCGCCATCTGCGTGCGCAATCCCGAGGACGACCCGATCAGTCCGGACCCGGCCGTGCGGCGTGCCGCGCTCGATGCCGCCCGGCACGCCGTCGACTGCGCCGCCGCAGCCGGAGCGACGCTTCTGGGCGGGCCCCTCTACGCGGCCCTTGGACAGTTCAGCGGCGCGCCGCCCACGACCGACGAATGGAATCGGAGCGTGGCGCACATCCGGGAGGTCGCCGAGCACGCCGCCGGCGCCCACATCGAGATCGCGCTCGAATTCCTCAACCGATTCGAGATCTATCTGCTCAACACCACCGCCGACACTGCCCGCTTCGTGCGCGAGGTCGATCGACCCAACGTCGGCGTGCACTACGACACCTTCCACGCGCACATCGAGGAAAAGGACGTGCGCGCGGCGATCGCGGGCGCGGCCCGGGAAATCCGTCACGTGCACGTCTCCGAGAACGACCGCGGCACACCGGGAACCGGCCTCGTGCATTGGGACGCGACCTGGGAGGCGCTGGCCGGGATCGACTACGACGGCTGGCTGACAATCGAAGCCTTCGGCCATGCCGTCCCGAGCCTGGCGGCCGCCACGAAGATCTGGCGGCCGCTCTTCGAGGACGAGGAGCAGCTCGCCGCCGACGGACTCGCCTTCCTGCGCAGGTCCTGGGCGGAGCGAAAGCAGCCGGGCTGACGCGGACACCCGACGCCCCTGTTTCCATGGGGCCGTCCGGTGTTAGGAAGAAGGTCGAGCAAGAGGCGCCGCCGACGACCGGCCGCACCAATCGCCTCCGGAGGAGACCATGGGAACCAGGATCAACGACGACCCCCGCATCGACCCCCGCGTCAAGGCACTGATGGGCGCCATGCCGACCGCGAACCCCGGTGACGGCGAGAGTCGCGAACAACTCGTCGAGGAAGCCAACAGCGAAACGGCTCTCGCCATGCGCCAGACCGTCGAAGGCTTCATGGCGATGTCCGACAACGAGCAGATTGCGCCCTCGACCGGACTCACGATCTCGACCCGCGAGTTCACCTCCTCTCCCGACGGCAATACCATCCGGGTCCAATTCATCCGCCCGGACTCCCCCGGGCCGCTGCCCTGCGTCTACTACATCCACGGCGGCGGCATGATGGTCATGTCGTGCTTCGACGGCATGTACAAAGCGTGGGGACGGATCATCGCGGCCCAGGGCGTCGCCGTCGCCATGGTCGACTTCCGCAATTGCCTGACGCCGTCTTCCGCCCCCGAGATCGCGCCATTCCCGGCCGGCCTGAACGACTGCGTCTCCGGAGTCCAGTGGCTGCACGACAACGCCGCCGAACTCGGCGTGGAGGAAAAGCGCATCGTCATCGCCGGGGAAAGCGGCGGCGGGAATCTGACCCTGGCGACCGGACTCAAGCTCAAGCGCGACGGACGGCTCGGCCTGATCCGCGGCCTCTACGCGCTCTGCCCGTACATCGCCGGGCAGTGGCCGCAGAAACGCTACCCTTCCTCCGAGGAGAACAACGGCATTCTACTCGAACTGCACAACAACCGCGGCGCACTCGCCTATGGGATCGAAGAACTCCACAACCAGAACCCGCTGGCCTGGCCGGGCTTCGCGACCGAAGAGGACGTGCGCGGACTGCCCCGAACGATGATCAGCGTCAACGAGTGTGATCCGCTCCGGGATGAAGGCATCGAATTCTACCGCCTCCTGCTGCGCGCCGGCGTCCCGTCGCAGTGCCGCCAGGTCATGGGCACCATCCACGGAACCGAGATTTTCGCCGCCGCGTGCCCCGATGTGAGCCGGGAGACCGCGGCGAGCATCGCCCGCTTCTGTCGCGAGGAAGAGTAGCCCGTTCGTCGCTCCTGCGGTGGGCTCTCCCGCCGCCCGCCG
>JAPOLW010000625.1 GCA_029976905.1 bacterium
CGCGCGTGTAGCGAACACCGCCGGTCACGCCCAGCCAATCGACGATGTCCCAGGTCGCCTGGGTGAACAGGGCCCAACTCCAGTTGTCGACCCGGGTGAGCTTGTCGGTCGTCGCGCTGGTGATGTCCCCGACCGGGCTCGGACCCGGCGTGATCGGCCCCGGGAAGGTGCGCACGGACTGGAGCTCACTGGCGTCTTCCCAGAACCCGTAGACACCAGCGACGAAGGTCAGGGTGTCGTCGAGCGCACGGCCGGTCGCCTGGAGTTCCTGGCTGATCTGCCGGGCGTCGCCGTTGCGACCGACGAATGCGCCGTCCCCACCGACCGATGCCGCCTGGCCGATCGGCACGGCCGTCATGTCGTAGTCCTCTCGCAGGCGTGGGACCTGCGCGCGCCAGGAACCGAGCAGACGCAGCTCCAGGTCTTCGACCGGCCCGACATCGCCCGCATCCCAGCGGATCGTCCCCCAGGTGCCGTAGCTCTCGACGTCGTTGATTCCGGCGACGTTGGACTCGAAGCGGTACGGCTCGGAGCGCCTACACTCCGCGAAGAATTGCTCGCGCGGCGGCCACAGGCCCTGCAGAACCGCGGTATCCTGGATGTAGACGCATTGCCCCCCCTGGGGTCGAGCGTGGTTGCGCGCCCAGGATCCGCTGACGTCGATGGTCAGCGCGTCGAAGGGGAGAAAACGCAGGGCTCCCACGAAGGTCAAGGCATTGCGGTCCGACCAATATTCCTCCCGAAGTGCGTTGTAGGTGTGGCCGCGGGTATTCGAGGAACCGAAGGAGAAGCGGGTGTAGAGCATGTCTTCGAGAGCTCCACCCACGGGCAGATTCAGCATGGCGCGCGTCTGCACCGTGTCCCGGCCGCCGGCCCGGACGAAGGCGAAGGCTTCGAGGTCCTCGCCCGGCTTCTCGGTCGTGATGTTGATCGCACCGCCGATGGTGTTCTTGCCGAAGAGCGTTCCCTGCGGACCGCGCAACACTTCGATCTGCGCCACGTCGACGACGTCGATGATGCTGCCCTGCGCGCGCGCCAGGTAGACGCCGTCGACGTAGATCCCCACGCCAGGGTCGAAGGTCAGGACCGGTGCGTTGCCCTGACCGATGCCGCGAATGAAGACGGTGGCCTCCTGCCCGGTGCGCCCGGCGAGGAAGGTGAGGTTCGGCACCAGGTTGGAGATGTCGTCGAGCCGGGTGACGCCCGCGGCCCGCAAGGTCCCCTCCCCGAGGGAGGTGATGGCGACCGGCGTGTCGACCAGAAGCTCGTCGCGTTTGCGCGCCCGGACGGTGATCTCTTCGATCTGGTTCTGGGCGCGCCCCGTGAGGCCGAAGACGCCGGTCCCGCCCTGCGCCCGGCGCCCCTGCGCGCCCTGGGCGTCGACGACGTCTTCCTCCCCACCGACCGCGGCCGGCGTCTCGAGGTCGTCGATGAGCCGACCAGAATCCTCGATCGGCTCTGCCGACGCGGGGCCGGCGAGAGCGAGAATCACAATGGCAAGCCGAAGATGCGACATGGCCCCTCATGGCCGATCTTCGGGCGGGATTCCAGTCCCCCGGGGCGACCCTGGCGATTCCGAGTTGGAACCAGCTCGTCGAGTGGCTGCGAACGCTCGATCTGGTCCGTAAGGACGTGGCCGCGTGACGGGCGACGCACGAGAAGCCGCCCCCTCCGGCCTCACGTCGCGCCCAATCAAGACTCCCAGAGAGTATTGGAACCGTAGAAGGAGGGAGAGATGACCCGACGAAACGGGACGGATGCCGACACGTCGAGCGCGTCGCTCACGTCACAGCAGGAGGCGGCCGTCGATTTCCTCGCCGTGGGGAACACCGTCACCCAGGTCGCGGACGCGGTCGGTGTCGCCAGGCAGACCGTGAGCGAATGGCGAAATCGCAACGCGACGTTCCAGGCCGCCGTGAACTCTCGGGGTCTGGAGCTTTGGGCCGGGTTCCAGGGCCGCCTGCGCGCCCTCCTCCCGAAGGCCGTGGACGTTCTCGAACGCTCCCTCGACGAGGACGGCAAGCCCGCCCGCGATGCGGCCGTGCAGGTCCTGAGGGCTTGCGGTCTGTACTCGCTGCCGCCGCCGAGCGGCTTCACGACGACCGAGGACATCGAGATCGCCGGTCGCGAAGCCGACGGCGAACGGCGTCGGCGGCTGATGTTCGCCGACCTGTAGGAGCCCGCCATCGCGCCTCCCAGCCGGACCGGCTGGCGGCCCCTGCACCCCAGTACGCTCCGGGCAGATGAGCCGTTGCCTCTCCTCGCCGCACCGTCTAGCCTCCAGCACATGGCGTTGGATCGAATCCGAGTCGAGCCCGGAGTCTGCGGTGGCCGTCCTACGATCCGAGGGCTCCGACTCACCGTGGACTTCGTCCTGAAGCTCATGGGCGACGGATACACGGCCGACGAGATCGTGCAGGAGTACCCCGAGCTGGAGCGCGAGGACGTGCTCCAGGCGGCCCGCTACGGCGCATGGCTCGCGAGCGAGCGGACGTCTGCAGTTGCGTGAAGATCATCGCCGACGTCAACATCGCGCCCCGCACGGTGGAGCACCTACGCTCGCTGGGCCACGACGTCGTCCGCGTGAGCGAGGTGATGTCAGCGCGCGCGTCTGATCGAGAGATCGTCG
>JAPOLW010000626.1 GCA_029976905.1 bacterium
GCCAGCTTCTCGGATCCGGGACTGCCGGGGTTGAGGCGATTGGGCGAGGGGAAGACGTTTGATTCCGGCCCGCACGCGATCTGGGAATGGGAATCCAGGATCACGCGCATCAAGGTCGTGCCGCTGCGGCCGCACCCTCCGATCACGATGGGCCTTTCCGCGGAGACATGGTTCCCCCGGTTCCAACGGTAGGCGCGCGCGTCTCCGAGAAGGCGGCGAGCCCGGCCGAGGAACCCCTCGTCCGACGTGCTCATCACGTCTCCCGACAGTAGCGGACCCGCTGGGCTGAGACGAGAGGGGGGCGCCGGCCGACGCGGTGGTCCTCTTCGACCACCGCGCGCCAGCATGATTACTGACAGGTCAGCCGGAGGCTGTCTCCGTCGTCACGGGCGCCAAAAGCCTTCGTGGACAGCCGCAGGGTCTCCCCGCGGGGGATGTTCAGTTCGATCATCGTCGAGCAGCCTTCGCCCGGCTCGGTCGGGAAGTTCAAGGATCCAAGCCCCTCGAGCACGGCGTTGCGCGCCGCGCGCTCGAAGCCAGCCCGGGCCGAACTTTTTGGACGGCGCAGGGTGAGGTCGTCCACCGACGTCGCCGCGCACCCAAGGGTCTCGTTCGCTTCGCCGACGCAGGCGAAGACGCGCATCCGACAGTTGCCCGGCGTCGTGTCGAAGTCACAGCCGGGATTGCCGTCGAAGCAGAACTGCCTCGCTCGGGGTACGCCCGCCTTGTTCCGGAACACCTGCGCCGTGTCCATCTCCGTCGACCACTGGAACATGCAGTCGATCCCCTTGCCGCCGCCGCCGGGGATGCGGAGTTCCGGGGCTACGATCGTGCATTGAGGACTACAGCGACTGCCCTCCGCGCCGTTCAGCAGGCCAGCGTCGCACTGCTCGCCGCAGTCGAGGATTCCGTTTCCGCAGGTCTCGGTGCGGCACAGGAAGCAGCCGTCACACGCATTTGCGTTCCCGTCGTCACAAAGCTCACCGGGCTCGGCGAGTCCGTCACCGCAGATGGATTCATTGCGCTCACAGGTGAGTTCGACCTGGCCCTTCTTCATGACCTGACCGTTTTCGTTCGCCGATCGCAGCTTGAAGTTCTTGGTCGCGGCTTTCCCGGCGAGCGGAATGACTACCTCCGTCTTTGCGCCGCAAACCGAAAGGCCGTCGACCGGGGCGCCGGTCTGGAGAGTGATGCCCTCTGCCTCGACGGTGGTCCCAAGCGTCTTCAAGCCCTCGAGCAGGTTCTGGGCATTGATCTGGTCCCACGCATTGCGTGAGCTCTTGAGCGGCCGCATCAGCCGAACGCGGTTCACGCGGCGCGCGGCATCACAATTGGGTAGATCGTCGTCCGGTAGGTTGACGCACGCCTGCATCTCGAAGGAGCAACTGTCGTTGATCTCTCCGTCGAGGTCGCAACTGTGGTCGCCGTCGATGCACCTTTGCTTGTTGGCCGGTTTGCCCTTCTTGTCCGTCAGCGGGTTGGGTACCTTGACTCGCCACTGTGCCTGGCAGCCCACCCGGGTTCCGCGGCTTTGGATGAAGACGCCTTCTTCGGCCTGTCCGCTCGGCGTGCAATCATTTTCGCATCCGTCTCCGGGAATCTCGTTGCCGTCGTCGCATTGCTCACCGCATTCGACGATTCCATCCCCGCAGACGTTGTCGGGCAGGCAGTTGCGCGAGCAGCCGTCGCAACTCTGGGTGTTGCCGTCGTCACAGACCTCGGGTGCCGCGACGATCCCGTCGCCGCAGGAGTTCACGCATTCGAGGAGAGTTTCGTCCTGAACGAATGTGATGGGGGGGTCGGCCACGCCTGCGAAGACTGGCTGGCCCTCGCGGTACGTGATCAAATTTTTCGGAACGGCCAATGGTTCGTCGGGTGGGTCTTCTCGGCTGGCATAGAGTTTACCCGTGAGGATCCCGTCTCCGGAGCCGCGGATGCGGAGTTCGTTCCTTCCGAAGCCCACGAAGGTGTTGGTTCCCTGGCTCCTTAGTTCGCCGTCGGGTGCCAGTACGTTGATCGTGCAGGCTTCGAGAATGATCCGCGAGGCGACGCCGAACTCACCGCTCGCTGATGCATTCAGTTGTCCGTTGACCGTGATGGTGCCATTCGCCGTGACCAGGATGTCTCCGCCGAAGCCGCCGCTGGCCGAGGCGTCGATCTTGAGGAGGGAAACATCACGCTCGGCAGAAATTTCGACGGGGCCGCCGGCACCGTATCCACCGGCCGTGTCGGTAAAGATTTTGCCGTTTCCGACCTGCTCGAAATCGAGGCCGCTTTCGATGTCGATCTCGCCTCCGAAGCACTGATAGCCCCCGTTCACGTTGATCTCACCCGCGATGAAGATGCTCCCGAGGGTGGTCGTGAGGAACATCGTAGCACCGTCGCCGCAGTCGTCGTCGGCTCCTTTGCCGCCACGACCGCGGAGTTCTGCGCCCGCGGACAGCCGGATGTCCCCCTGGGCGGAGATGTCGAATTCGCCCGCCTCGCCGTCGGGGCTTCCGCCGTTGTTCGAAACCACGCTCGAGATGGTGACGCTGCCGGTGCGGGACACGACGATGACGTCGCCGCCGCCGAAGTCGGCGCCATCGGCGATCATTCTGCCCGAGATCGAGACGTCGCCGCCTGCGTC
>JAPOLW010000627.1 GCA_029976905.1 bacterium
GCATTGCCCGTGGTTGAAGAAGATCGCGCCAGCCACACCCGCCGCGGCAAGCTCGAGGTCGGCATCGTCGAAGACGATCGACGGACTCTTACCGCCCAACTCTAGCGAAACCCGCTTGAGGTTCCCCGCCGACGCCCGCACGATCTCGTGCCCGACCTCGGTGCTTCCCGTGAAGGCCACCTTGTCGACACCCGGATGTCGGGCGAGCGCCGCTCCGGCGTCGCCGTAGCCCGTGACGACGTTGACGCCGCCTTCGGGCAATCCGATCTCGCAGAGAAGTTCGGCCAGGCGCAGGGCCGTGAGCGGCGTCTGTTCGGCGGGCTTCAAGACAACCGTATTTCCGCACGCGAGGGCCGCTCCGAGCTTCCATGCCGCCATCAGCAGTGGAAAATTCCACGGGATGATCTGCCCGACGACGCCAACCGGCTCACGCAAGGTATAGTCGAGGTAGACGTTTCCATCATTGGAGTTGATGGGAATCGTCTCCCCCTCGACCTTGGTCGCCCAGCCGGCATAGTACCGGAAGTGGTCGACGGTGAGGGCGACGTCGGCTGCCCGCGCCACGGTCAAGGGTTTCCCGTTGTCGAGACTCTCGAGTTGGGCGAACTCCTCGCCACGAGCCTCGATCGCATCGGCGAGTCGCCAGAGAATGCGGCCACGCTCGCTCGGGTTCATCCGCCGCCAGGGGCCCTCGTCGAAGGCTGTGCGCGCGGCTCGAACAGCGCGGTCGATGTCTTCCTCACCACCCCGGGCGACGCGAGCGAGGGCCGACTCCCGAGCGGGATTCTCGACTTCGAACGTCTCGCCGTTGGCTGCCGGCCGCCAGTTGCCATCGATGAGGATCTGCCCTTCGCGTCCAAGGAACGACGAAACCGAATCCAGAATTTGCGGTGCACCCATGACTTTCCTCCCTGACCGAGTCTGGCCTCCCTTCTATGCCAGTCGGGCCAAAGAGGACAATTCCGGGGACGAGCAACCGGGCCGCAATCTCGCGTCAGTCGCGCACGGCCCGGACCAGCGCTCCGACCAGACTGCCGATGCGCTGCCGCAAAGCGTCATCGATGACGTCTCCGGTGGCCGGATCGAATGCCTCACTGAAGAAGGGCTCGTCGACGCTCTCTTCGATCACGACCGCGCCGAGGGCACCGACCGACATCGAAAATGCCTCGCGCCCATCGGCTCCACCCCGCGCACCGCCCGAACCCATGAGGCCGAACGTCTTGCCGCGCAGAAGACGCACCCTCTCGTCCCCACGAAGATCGGGCCTCGAGAGCCACGCCAGCGTATTGAGGAGCGGCGCGGGAACCGCCAGGTTGTTCACGCCGACCGCCACCAGGACGGCATCGGCTGCGTCGAACTGCCGACGAAGACGCGCCACCGGTGTCGGCCAATCGGCGACGTCCGCGTTGGCGGAACCGGTCGCATCACCGCCAGAGGGATCGAGATCCATGTCGTACAGGGGCAGGTCCCCGATCTCGCCCACCGTGAGACCGACGCCCGCAGGGAGCAGTTCCGCCGCGGCACGGAGCATACCGCGGTTCGTCGACGCGCGCCGCAGTGCCCCGGCCATCCCGAGAAGGGTGATGGGTCGGCCCGAATCCCGGCTCACAGAATCGCCTCGATGAGCACCGGGCCCGGCCCACGCGAAGCATCGAGCGCATCGCGAAGCTCCGTGGTCGTGGTCACCCGCCGGGCCGGGACGCCCATTCCCTCGGCCAGCCGCGTCCATTGGAGTTCCGGGTGCTCCAGATCGGTCAGCGAGCGGGCGACCGGGCCCGGATCCGCATTGCCCGTGCGGCCGAGTTCCATCTGGAGAATGCGATACGCGCGATTCGCGCAGACGACGATCGTGACGTCGAGTTGCTCCCGCGCCATCGTCCACAGAGACTGCAAGGTGTACATCCCAGAGCCGTCGGCCTGGAAGGCGACGACCCTCCGATCGGGCGCGGCGATGGCAGCACCCACCGCACCGGGCAAACCCTGTCCGATCGCACCCCCCGTGAGATGGAGGACGTCGTGGGGTGCCGCATTCGCCGCGTGTAGGGTAAAGCCGAGTCCCGAGGTCGCCGCCTCGTTGACCAGGATCGCTCCCTCGGGCTGCCACGCGGCCAGAACCGCGCCAAGCGAGAGAAAGTCGAGTGGACCATCGGCGACATCCGCGACGGGCTCGGCGGGGGGAAGTACCACCGGAGCGCCCCCGGTCGCCTCGCGCAGAGCACACAACGCCGGCTCGGGATCCGAATGAAGTTCCGCGATCGACGATCGAGCGCAGGCCTCGGGCAACACGTCGCTCCGCCCGACGGTGCGATACCCGAAAAAGGCAACCGGCGGCCGCGCCCCGGCCGTCACCAGCGCCTCGAGCGACGCCAGGGCTTCGATCGCCTGCTCGGGGAAATACGGAACCGCATCGAAGGCGGGAATTCCTGCGCCCTGCGCCAGACGACCCGGAAACGTGTCCACCCAGACCCGGCACCCGGTCGCCGCCCGGATCGACGCGGCCGCCTCGAGGCTGGCGCGCGAAAGAAAGCTCCCGAGCAGGAGTCCAGCGCGCGCGCCCTTCTCGCGCAGACATCGGGCGGCCGCATCGATGGCGTCTGCGTCCACCGCGGTCGCCGCT
>JAPOLW010000628.1 GCA_029976905.1 bacterium
CCAGGGCGGTGTCGAAGACGGTGTCGCGATCCCCCGTCCGCAGCATCTCGTCCCACCGCCGGCCCTTGTCGAAGGCGAGTACTTCGGGATCCCCATTGAGCAGTTTTGGCATCAACCCGTACATTTCGGCGTGGTCGGAGATGACGATCCAGTCCAGAGGGCGGGAGAGCCGGGCCCGCTCGCCGTGCGTGGACGTGACTTCTTCGCCGCGCGCGAAGCGGAAGGCGTCCTCCTGGCCGAGGCGACACATCGTTCCGGCGTCTACCGAGATCGCGGTGTGCAGATGGCTGTCGCCCCAATAGACGTTGGTCGGGTAGTCGCGCCCGGCATACGGCGAATAGGACGTGCGGGCGACGTTGTCGGCGACTGCCTCCTTGCTCGGGATCTGGTCCATCGCGAAGGCGGGCAGACCGGGAACGAGCAGGAGAAGGCCGAGAATGGAAACGGTGCGGAATCTGGCGAAACTTTTGGTCAAGAGTCCTCCCTGAAAGCGGCCGGTCGGACCGGCCGTCCTCGTTTGGCAGCCCCCTCGACCTCGTCGGGCCGCGTGTCGGCCGCTGTCGTTCGATTCCCCTTCCCTACCGGAACCAGGTGTTGGAACGCCAAAGGGAGTGGTGGTCCTCCTTCCCGCCGTACGGAGCCTCCCGCTCCGGGCGGGTTGCGCGTCAGGCACCGCAATGGGCAAACTTCCCGGGGCGCCGCGCGCCTGGCGGGTTGGGCCATGGGGTACGGGTGGATCCAGGGCGAGGAGGGAGGGATGGAATGCATCGGGCTCGAATGATCTGTGCCTTGCTGATGGTGGTTGTCGCTCCGGCAGCATTTGCCTGGGACGATGGTCCGGGCACGCCGGAGCACGGCGTCGCGAGCGAGGCGGGATCCGTGAGTGAGCGCCTCACCGGGATCGACGAGGGGGGAGCGGCCCAGGGACGGGGTGAAGAGGGCGGTACGCAGGGAATGCTGCCCCTCCCGCGGTACTCCGGAGACTGGGCCTCGAGACGCTTCCTGGCCGGTGACCTCGGTGGATTCCGGAGTCGCCTCGCGGAGAAGGGTGTCTTCTTCTCCCTGCAGTGGTTTCAGGCGGGACAGGGAGTCGTCTCGGGGGGACTCGGGGAGAGAGGGGCCTACGCGACCAATCTCGACTACGATTTGCAGATCGATCTGATGCGAATGGGAGTTCTTCCCGGCGCTCTATTGACCGTGCGTGCGCAATCCCGCTTCGGTTCGACGGTCAACGGGGATACCGGCTTGCTCCTGCCGGTGAACACCTACTCGTTCTTTCCCTATACCGATCCGATCGACGAGGATGTGCCGATCGCGGTCACGGAATTGAACTACCTCCAGTTCCTCACCGAAGAGGTGGGTCTGCTGGTCGGGAAGGTCACGACCATGGAGAACGCGAATGAATTCGCAGGTGGCCAGGGTCGCAACCAATTCATGAATTTCCAATTCATTTTCCCATCGGTCTTCGCGCAACTTGCTCCCTACAGCACGCTTGCCGTCGGCGGTGTGTGGGTGCCCCTTCCGTACCTGACCTTCAAGACCCTTCTCCTCAACACCGAGGACTCGTCGACGACGACGGGGTTTGGCGACATCGGAGAAGGGACGACGTGGTGGACCAGCCTGGACTACCAGGTGGGACTGGGAGGACAGCCCGGCGGGGGGACCCTCGGCTTCGCCTATGCCTTCGACGGCGACTTCGCCCAGATCGGCGGTCTGAACCTCCCGGGGAATGGTCAGGAAGTCCTCGACAAGTCGGCGGAGAGCTGGGCCCTGTACTGGAGCGGATGGCAGTACCTCTACACCGAGGGCGAGGTGCCGGACATTCTCGATGCCGGAGATGGCCGTCCCGATGTCGCAGGTCTCGGTGTCTTTGCCGTGGTCGGGCTTGCGGACGCCGATACCAACCCGGTCTCGTGGTCGATCGCCGCCGGCCTGGGAGGCCGTGGTATCGTTCCCACCCGTGGGAACGATACCTGGGGGCTGGGCTATTTCTACAACGGCCTCCAGGAACCCGCCGGGCGCATCCTGGCTCGCCGGCTGCAGAACTCCAGCCAGGGGTTCGAGGCCTTCTACAACCTCGCCTTGCTCGGCTCGGTTGATCTTTCCGTGGACATCCAGTGGGCGAGAAGTGCGTTCGCCGGGGTCGACGATTCGGTCATCCCGGGCATCCGGCTCAACGTCCGACTCTGACGAGGTCTCATACGGCGTATGCGCGCGGGCGAGTTCGGCATCCCCGCAGACGGGTGTGATTGCGGAGGCTGGCCGCCGAACGCCGCCGAGCAGACGGGTGTGATCGCGGAGGCTAGCCGCCGAACGCCGCCGCCTCGGCCTGCAGAAGGGGCGCGACCTTTGCGTGGCTCTTGGTTCGTTCGACGAGGGCGGCGAGGTGGGGCCAACCCGACGCGTCGATGGTGTACTGCGCGTACCCGGCATTGACGAAGGGGGAGGTGAGGGCGAGGTCGGCAACGGTGATTTCGCCGAAGAGAAAGCCTTCCTTCGGTACCTCTCCCTCGAGGTAATCGAGCATCGGGGGCAGGACGTCGTTGATGAGTCTGCTCACCAATTCCTCGTCCGCGGGTTGCCCGAAGACCCGGGGGCGCATG
>JAPOLW010000629.1 GCA_029976905.1 bacterium
GTCGGCGTACTTTGCGATGAGTTCCGGTCGGGCCTGAACCGGTGTTTGAACCGCGAGGTGAGAGATCCACGAGAAGGATGGTCGACCCTCGTTCTTCTCGACGAAGCGTATGGCTTTCTCGTTGATCTCGTTCAGTCGCCTGGGGCCTGGATCTTCGTCGAGTGATTTGGCTTCGGTCAGCGGGATCTCGCGGGAGAACGAAAAGCCACGCGCCGGGGGGGGAGTTTCCGCTCGAAGCGCCGGGTTGCCATTTGCCGACGAAACCCGTCGCGTAGCCCGCGTCGTCCCAGCGGGCGGCGAGGGAGCCGGGCGCGCCGTCGGCAGGAAGCTCGATGGACGATCGCACGGGCGGATCGTCCTGGGGTCTGCGGGGTGGGGAAGGTGACGAGCCCGGTCCCAGACGAATTTACGAAGCGTTCGAGCGTGTTTCCGAACGACGTGAGCCGGTCAGGCAGCACGATCGCGTGGGTTCCGTCCCGGCTCACTGGCCGCGGAATCCGTCGAGGAGCCAGTGCAGGCGAAGCGGATGCAGGGCTGCAGAGCACCTGATAAAGGAACCATGATGCGAGTGGGCGCAGCACGGTCACTTCTCGGTGCGGGTTTCCTCGTCGGCCTCGGCTTCGTTCTCGCGGGCTGCAATGAGGGAGGTGACGCGCATCGGAACGCCGCGGTCCCCCTCGCCGTTGCGACTGCGCCGATGCCGACACGGGACCCGGAGCGTCCCAACTTCGTCTTCGTCTTGATCGACACGCTCCGGGCCGATCATGTGGGCGCCTACGGCTACGAACGCGACACGACGCCCTTCATCGATTCGCTGGCGGACCAAGGCCTGGTCTTCGAGCATGCGGTTGCCCAGGCGCCCTGGACCGGTTCGTCCATGGCGTCGATCTGGACGTCTCGATTCCCGTCGGAGGTGGGCGCTGGCGTGTTGCCGGATCCCTCGGGACAGCGATTTCTCGGGAAAACGGGCTCCACCAAGCTTCGGCGTGACGTGCCGACCGTCGCCGAGGCGCTCGCACGAGACGGCTATCGCACATTTGCCCTCGTTCCCAACGCCTATGCCGCCGGCTTCTTCGGACTTCTTCGTGGGTTCACGGTCAAGCGGCAAAGGGCCATGCCGGCGCAGCGCTTGACCGACACGGCGCTCCGGCTTTTGCGGGCCGACCTCGAGGCCGGGAAGGCAGAGCCCTTCTTCCTCTACGTCCACTATCTCGACGTCCACGAACCGACGTTCCCACCGCCGCCCTATCGGGCGATGTTCCCCGCTGCCGACGGGAGTCCGCACCTCAGAGAGCACTCTCGCTGGAACTTCGGAAATGGGTACGACGCGACAGATCCCGACTACCTGTCGTTTCGCGATCACAAGATCGGTCTCTACGACGGTGCTTTGCGCTATGTCGACGATCAGATCTCCCGTATCGCCGAATTTCTCCGGACCAAGGGAATTCTCGACCGTACGGTCTTCATCATCGCGTCTGATCATGGCGAGGAGTTTTGGGATCACGGGGACTTTGAGAAGAAGCAGCACGTCGACGTAAGGGGAATCTCCGGGATTGGTCACGGGCAGTCCCTCTTCGGGGAGCTTACGGACGTACCGCTGATCTTGAGCGGCCCGGGGGTCCCGACCGGGCGGATCGACGGAGTCGTGCGTAATCTCGATCTTGCGCCCACGATTTATGCGTTGGCGGGTATCGAGAGCGAAAACCTCGATCTCCGGGGCGTAGATCTCCGCACGATGGCCCGGAGCGTCCGGCCACTCGACGCGTTCAGCGAGAGCATTTCCTACGGTGTGGAAGCCAAAAGTCTCCAGAGCGAGGGCTGGAAGCTCATCCGGTACTCCAGCACGAAGAGTGGGCGGACCGAGTTTCTCTTCGATCGAGATTCGGACTCGGCCGAGCAGCGGGATCGACTCGAGGAAGAACCAGAGATTGCGGCCCAGCTCGGTGCGAAGCTCGATGCGACTCTTGCTGGTATGCAGAAAGGTCCCCGCGGATCGAAGACGGAGCTCGATGCCAAGACACGGGCTCAACTCGAGGCGATCGGCTACCTCGACTGAGGGTTGCGCTCACGGCTCCGAAGCTAGCCGTGGATCGGCGAGATGAGGCTCGTACTGGAGAGGGCCACGAAGAGTAGGAGCGGAAGAAGCGCCCGGACTCGGCGATCCCGGCCAGGTGCGCTAGGCTAAGTGCGGAAGTCGAGGCGTCGGGCCGCGCGCCGTGCGCGTCACCGGGAAGGAGTCGCTTTTGGGCAGCTTAGGAGCAACGATCCGTGGCTTGTTTGGCCGTCACGAACGGACGGTGGCGGAACTCTATCGCCGTGGGTTCGTGGACCTCGATGCGCTGGTCGAGAGTCTCGCCGACCTCCACCCGGAGCGCGTCCTCGAGATCGGCTGCGGAGAGGGCGCGATGACCTCGCGCCTGGCGCGGTCCTTCCCCGAGGCACGCATCACCGCAATCGATCTCACTCCCAAGTTGGGCAGGCTCTACGAGGGCGACCCGGCTCGCGTCGAGTTTCGCTGCGAGAGTGTAGAGGCCCTCGCGGGGGCCGCCGCCTCGACGTTCGATCTCGTTTTGCTCTGCGACGTCCTCCACCACATCCCTCC
>JAPOLW010000062.1 GCA_029976905.1 bacterium
GAAGCGTCCCCCGGTCTGCTCGGCTATCGTATTCGCCGCCTGCTTCATCGCACCGGGATGACGGTGGAAGATATTGGCAATTCCCGTCGCCAACCGCAGCGTGGTCGTGTGCGCGCCCAGGGACGCCGCAAGTGCAAACGGATCCCGGCCAAACGTCTCGGCCAACCACAGGGTCTCGTAGCCGAGCTCTTCGATGAGCTGGGCCGCCTTCACGACCGCGGGAGCCGCGATCGCCTCGGGCGCGAACCAAACACCTGTGGTCACCGTCATCGAAATGCCTCCTCTGCCCTCTCTGGGGTGCGGTCGTGGGAGGCGATGGCGCCCCGGAGCCGGTGTCCTCCGGCACTCCTTCGGAGGACCTTTGGTTCCTATCGCGAGTCCGTGGCGGCGTGCAACGCGTCGTCATCGGGGGCCTCGCAAAGGAGGCGCAGACGCTCGAGATCTGCCTGAAAAATGCCGCGCAACACGGGACGCATGATCGTCATGCCCCACCGGCCCAGGAAGCCGAGCGGCGCGGCCAGGCGCTCGCGCCAGCGGACCCGCGTCGCCCGCCCGCCGTCGACCTCTTCGAGTTCGAAGGTGCCTTCGCCGGTGACCAGGCCGCGGTGCACGACCGTCCAACGCTGCGGGGGCACGAACTCGGTGACCTCCATGAGATCGGTCGTCCGAAAGGGTCCGATTTTGGTCGGGACACGCATCCTCGTGCCGACGCCGAGCTGCCCGTCGGTGAGCACCTCGATCGACAGCGCGTCCTTCATCCACTCGGGCTGACGCTGCACATCGGCGAGAACGTCCCACACCTCGTCGCGGGAGCGGCTCACGACGACTTCCGAAACAACTTCGACCGCGTTGGGGATCACGCCGCTCCTCCTCTCAGCCCGCAGATGCGCCGGCCGTCTGACGTCGCACCGCAGGACGGCGGCGCGGTTGGCATGTCGGGCAGTACCACAGCCGGCGCCCTCCGAGGGTGACGTTGCGAATCGCGCCGTCACAACGGCGGCACGTGCGTCGCTTGTAGACCCACAGGCGTTCTCCGCGGCGTGGGGCATTCTCGTCGACCGTGACGATCCGGCCGAGCCGAACGCCGCGCCGGAGCTGCTCGACGCTGAGCTCCCAGAGGCTCTGCAACTCCTCCGGCTTCACGTCCCGCCCGGGACGTTGGGGGTGGACCCCGGCGAGAAAAAGCAACTCGGCGCGGTACACATTGCCGATGCCGGCGACGATCGATTGATCGAGCAATAGATCGCCAATTGAACGGCGACTCGAGCGAATCTTCTCGAAGGCCCGCTCGACATCGGCGGAGCGCCGAAGCGGATCGGCGCCCAGCCGTTCGATGATCGACGCCCGCCCGCCACGCGGCAGGACCTCGCACGCCGTCGGTCCCGAGAGATCCCAGGTCCAGGCTTCGCCCACCAGACGCAGGCGCACGGCCCCGCGCGGTGGGGGAGCCGGGGTGCGCCGCCGGCGGAAGCGGCCGAAGAGTCCGAGGTGGACGTGAATGGTGACCGAGGTGAACTTCAGGAAGAGGTGCTTTCCCCAGGCCTCCGCGCGGATCAGGGTCTCAGCGTCGATCGCCTGGGCACCGTCCTCGAACCGACCCTGCGGCGAGTCGGCCCGCACGATGGCCCCCCCGAGATCCCGCTGGAGATCGCGTGCGAGTTTGTGGATCGTGTGGCCTTCTGGCACGGACGCCTCGCGCGATGCCCGGTTTCAACCGAGGGGATCGGTGCCGGTCCGCCGGTGCGCGGCGAGGTCGACCGGGCGAGCGCGCGCTACGGCGGGCTCCTCGGCAACGATGCTGCGAAGCATCCAGGCGGTCTTTTCGTGCACCTGCAGGCGCCGCGTCAGGAGATCACGGGTCGCCTCGTCGGCCGACGGCGCAGGTGCTTCGATCGCTTCGCGCGCCGTGCGAGCCACGGTCTCGTGGGCCCGGACGAGGCGCCGGATCATCTCCTCGGCGCGGGGCACGTCGACCGACTCCTCGACCGCCGAAAGCTCCCGGAACACGCCGAAGGTGCCCGGAGCATACTCCCCCAGCGACCGGATGCGCTCGGCGATCTCGTCGACCGCGCCAGCGAGTTCGATGTACTGCTGCTCGAACATGGTGTGCAGGGTGTTGAAGAGAGGGCCGTACACGTTCCAGTGATAGAATTGCGTCTTGAGGTAGAGCGCGTAGGTGTCGGCGAGAAGGCGCTCGAGGTGACCTGCGGTCTGCTTCCGATCGGCCTCCAGGATTCCGATGTCGATTTTCATTTGCGTCTCCGATGTCGCGGTCGGCAGCCGGAGGCCCCGGGGAGGCGCCCCCTGCCCTCCTTAGAATCGGTCAAAACGTCCAGGGCGCAAGCGAATTCGGCCAGCCTCGCATTGGACACGCGGGCGCCGGACGGCGGTGCGGTCGGCACCCCGGGCCGCGGGCGCGCCCGGGACTTGCGCTTCGCCTTTTTTTCGCTCAGGGTCAGCGGCCCAGAACTCTCCAATGGACGCCCACGCCACGCCACGAGCCGAAGACCGAGACGGACTGAACCCCGCGCAGCGCGCCGCCGTGGAGTTCGGCCTCGGCGAGGGGGAGACGCAGGCCCTGCTGGTCATCGCCGGGGCGGGCACGGGGAAGACCAATACCCTTGCACACCGGGTCGCTCGCCTGATCGAAAGCGGCGCCGATCCCAGGCGTATCCTGCTCCTCACCTTCACGCGCCGCGCGGCTCAGGAGATGAGCCGTCGCGTCGAGCGTATCGTCGCCAGCCGCAAGCTCACCGGGACCGCGCCCGGGAGACTCGGCTGGGCCGGCACTTTTCACGGCATCGCCAACCGGCTCTTGCGGCTGCACGCGCCGACCATGGGACTCGACCCCTCGTTCACCGTCCTCGACGCCTCGGACGCAGCCGACCTTCTGGACCTCGAACGGGACCGACTCGGCCTCTCCGAACGGACGCGACGCTTCCCGCGCAAGTCGACGTGCCTGTCGATCTATTCGCACACCGTCAACGCACAGCAGCCACTGGGCGCGACCCTGGAGACGGCCTTTCCGTGGTGCGAGAAGTGGGCCACCGAATTGCGCTCGCTCTTTGGCGCCTACGTCGAGGCCAAGCAACGCGCCAACGTCCTCGATTACGACGATCTGCTGCTGTACTGGGCGCACCTGATGAGCGAGCCCGCACTCGCTCGCCGGGTAGCCGACCGCTTCGACCACGTCCTGGTCGACGAATACCAGGATACCAACGCCCTCCAGGCAAACGTCCTCCGACGCCTCTGCCCGTCGGGCACCGGATTGACGGTGGTCGGCGACGAGGCGCAGGCGATCTACGCATTCCGGGCGGCCACCGTGCGCAACATCCTCGAATTCCCCTCCCACTTCGATCCACCGGCCCGCGTGGTCACGCTCGAGCAGAACTACCGATCCACCCAGCCCATCCTCGATGCGAGCAATGCGGTCATCGCACTCTCGACCGAACGCTACGAGAAGAACCTCTTCTCACAGCGACCATCGGCGGAGAAACCCCGCCTCGTTCTCGTCGAAGACGAGTCGGCGCAATCCGACTACGTCGTCGAGCAGATCCTCGCCAGCCGTGAGGCCGGCCTCGCACTCAAGAGCCAGGCGGTGCTCTTCCGGACCTCTCACCACAGCGCGCAGCTCGAATTGGAACTCGCGCGCCGCGAGATCCCGTTCGTGAAGTTCGGCGGTCTACGCTTCCTCGAGGCGGCCCATGTGAAGGATCTGCTCTGCGTCCTGCGCTGGGCCGAGAACCCGCGGGACACCGTCGCCGCCTTTCGTACCCTCCAACTCCTTCCTGGCGTCGGACCGGCGCACGCGCGGCGCGTTCTCGAGGCGCTGGGCCAGAACCACTTCGCACCCGGCACCATGGAAGAAATCGCCGTGCCCGCTGCCGCAAGGACGGACTGGGCAACGCTCACCGCGCTCTACGGCAGCCTGCGCGATGTCGCCACTCCCTGGCCGGGGCAGGTGGAGAAGGCCCGTCTGTGGTACGAGCCCCACCTCGCCCGCTTGCACGACGACGCTTCCGTTCGCATGGGCGACCTCATCCATCTCGAGGAGATTGCCGCCACCCAGCCCAATCGCGAACGCTTTCTGTCCGAACTGACCCTCGATCCCCCGGCGGCGACCGGCGCCGAAGCCGGCCCTCCGCATCTCGACGAAGACTACTTGATCCTCTCCACCATCCACTCCGCCAAGGGCCAGGAGTGGGACGTCGTCCACGTGCTCAACGTGGTCGATGGCTGCATCCCTTCCGACATGGCGTGCAACCGCCCCGAGGAGATCGAGGAGGAACGTCGACTTCTCTACGTCGCCATGACGCGCGCGCGCGACCATCTCCATCTGATCCACCCCATGCGCTTCTACGTGCACCACCAACCGCGCGACGGCGACCGCCACGTCTACGCACCCCGCTCGCGATTCCTTCCCGACGGCGTTCTCGGTCATTTCGCGCAGATCGCGTGCGCGGCTGCTGCGGACGAGGGCGCTCCGAATCGGGGAGAGGCACCTCACATCGACGTGGCGGCGCGACTCCGGGGCATGTGGGACTGACCAGACGTCGCGACCGGCGACGCGCGGTGGAACGTCGCCGCGCGTCGGCGCGCCACCATGCGCCGCGTGACGGCGCGCCACCATGCGCCGCGCGACGGCGCGCCACTATGCGCCGCGTGACGGCAGCTCCCGACACGCGGCGAACGCCAGGGACTGCAGACGGTAACGCCAGTCGATGAAATCCCCGGATCGTTCACCGTTGGTGAGAAACGTCCACGCGAGACGGCGATCGGGGTCGGCGAACGTCTCCTGCCCGCCGGCGCCCCCATGGCCGAAGGTGCGCAGGGTGCTTCCATCGCCGTGGAAGCCCAACGAAAATCCGGTGCTCCAGCGCAGGGGCCAGCCCACCGTGCCGTCGAGTTCTCCCTCCCGATTGGTCGGGGCGGTCGCCGCCGCGATCCCCTCGGAACTCACCAGGCGGACGTCCCCCGACGCTCCTCCCCCGGCGAGAACCGCGAGCACCGCCGTCAGGTCGCGCGCGGTCGCGATGCCGCCCGCCGCCGGGAGCCCGGCTCGCCAGGTCGACGGTCGGTTGAACGGGTGGGCGCTCTCGGGTGCCGTGGGGCGCGGAGTGCCTCCCGCGGGCGCCTGGCGGTCGCCATGGCCGGGGGCCACGACCCCGGTGGACCGAGCGACCCCGAGATCCATTTCGTTGTAACACCACGCGACCCGCGCCTCGAGACGCTCGTCGGCAGGAAGTCCGAGGTAGATGTCGTCGAGCCCCAGGGGTCCGAAGACCTCCTCCGCGAGAAAGCGCCCGCAGTCGCGACCGTCGATCCGCTCCATCAACGCGTCGACCATGTGACCAAAGTTGAGCGCGTGGTAGGCATTCTTCTCGCCCGGGGAAAACGAGAGATCGACCTCCTCCATCGCCCGACGTAGCGTCGCACGATCGCCCCAGTGCTCCGCGGTCAGCCAGTCGGGTCCGCCGGGAAAGCCCGCCCGGTGGCTGAGAACGTGCCGGATGGTGACCCGCTCCTTCTCCGGTACGACCCGCGCAAACTCGGGCCAGTACCGCACGACCGGCTCGTCGTAGTGGAAGCAACCACGCTCGTAGAGCATCAGCATGGCCAGCGCAGCCAGCGCCTTCGTACAGCTGAACATCACGAAGAGCGTATCCGCGGCGACGGGAATTCCGGTACGCACCCGGGCGAGCCCGCCCCCGACGTCGAGCACCCGACGCCCATCGCGGTAGATTGCGAGCTGCGCACCATGGAAGCGCGTGCCCTCTTCGCAGGCACGCGCGAAGTCCTCGGCGATCCGGTCGAGAGCGGCACGATCCATCCCGACCTCCGCCGGGTCCACCTCGGGGTCGCGTCGCCACATGCGGCAGAGAGAGCACCCACGGTTGCGTGGCGCAACCACGGTCTTCCTCTGCGACACCGGCGCGCAGACGAGTGGGCGTCGTCGGACGCTGCCTCGACCGACGGCCTAGTCGCCGCCGGCGAGTCTTCCGCCAGCGGCCATCCACCGCTCGAGCATCTCACGGGCCTCGTTGGGATTGTAGAGATCTTCCTGAAAGGACCACAGGCCGTCGCCCGCGTACTCGAGAACCGTGACATTCCCGAAGCGATAGACCTCGTCTCCACCGGCAGGATCGGGCATCTGCTGCCAGATGTAGGACGCTACCCGATTGCCTTCGATCAAGAACCACTCGACCGGGAAGAACATCATCGGCACAGGCTTCATGACCTCGCAGATCACACGTCGGATCTCCTCCCGACCCCGCTGTGTTCCCAGGTGATGTTCGACCCAAACGCCGTCGGGCGTATGGATGTCCGCCCAGGGGCTCCAATCGCCGGTGTCGGCGCACCGATCCCCGGTGGCGACGAATTCGTGGAAGGCGGCTTCGACTTCGGCTCTCGGAAATGCGTGCATGGAAGTGCATAGCACGACGCAAAGACACAGCGCGCCCCGAAGGCCCGCCCGTTGGTGTCTCCCCGCGCGCTCGTATGCCAAGATGCCCCGAGAGGTCTGGACAAGATGCAATTTCCCCAACCAACGAAGGACCCGTTTGCAACGCTCTATCTGGAGGACACCGACCGGCGACTCCCCTCCCGGATCGACGTCAACACGCGCTACGCATTCTTCAAGACGATCGCGCGCGGCGGGAAATGCATCATCCAGTCATGCAAGGACATGCACCTCTCCCGAACCATTTGCTACAAATCCCTGCGGCCGGAACTGAACGACGATCCGCTCGAGCAGCAACGCTTTTTGCGCGAAGCCCGTGTGACGGCGATGTTGCAGCACCCGAATACCGTGCCCGTCTACGAATTGGGACGGAACAATCACGGGGACCTCTACTTCACGATGAAGCTCGTGCATGGCTACACGATGCGCGAACTGCTCGCTCCCGAGTATCGCGATCGCTACGATTTCGTGCAGCTCGTCGAGGTCGTCCTGCAGGTCGCGCGGGCCCTCGACTATGCGCACACCCATGGGGTGGTGCATCGAGACATCAAGCCCGAGAACATTCTCGTCGGTCCTTTTGGTGAAGTGCTTCTGCTGGATTGGGGACTCGCCAAGGTCTGGGACCGGGAAGGCGTTTCGCAAGAGCCACCACCGGAAGCGGAACGGACGATCGAGAGCGACGACCTCTCGATCACGCGGCAGGGCAAACTCCAGGGGACGGTCGCCTACATGTCTCCCGAGCAGATCGAGCGGGACCCCGAGATCAACGCGCGAACCGACGTGTTCAGCCTTGGCGTCGTGCTCTACGAGATCCTCGCAGGAACGCTCCCGGCTGAGGGAGAGAAGGTCGACGAGGTCATCGACAAGATCCTCAACGAAACGCCGAAAAAACCTTCGCAAGCGACCCGCCGCCACGTCCCGCGACGCCTCGAGCAGATCACCCTCGCGTGCATCGAGAAGAAGGCTGACCGACGGCTGGCGAGCGCAGCGGAGTTGATCCGCGAGTTGCGGTACGACTGGCGGGATTGAGCACCACGAAAAACGGGGGCGCCGAAGCGACCCCGCTTTCCACCCGCCGTAAAGACAGGCCGCGCTGGGCTACTTCAACCCTTCCTTCGTCGTCTTCACGATCACCGCTGCGACCCGGTAGGGGTCGGCGTTCGACGCCGGGCGACGATCTTCGAGGCGCCCCTTCCAGCCAGCCTCCACCGTGCCGATCGGGATGCGAATCGACGCACCCCGGTCCGATACCCCGTAGCTGAACTGGTGGATCGACTGGGTCTCGTGCTTACCCGTCAGCCGGTGGTGGTTGTCGGCGCCATAGACCTGGATGTGCCGGTCGATGTTCTTGCCGAACTCGTTGCAGATCTTGGAGAACGTTTCTTCCTCGCCAGCCGTCCGCATCACTCCGTTGGAAAAATTGGCGTGCATTCCAGACCCGTTCCAGTCGGTGTCGCCGAGCGGCTTGGGATGCCAGTTGATCGAGTAGCCGTACCGCTCGGCGGTTCGTTCGAGCAGGTAGCGCGAGATCCAGGTCTCGTCTCCTGCCTTCGCCGCGCCCTTGGCGAAGACCTGGAACTCCCACTGGCCAGCGGCCACCTCGCCGTTGATGCCTTCGACGTTGATGCCAGCGGCCAGACAGGCATCGAGGTGTTCTTCGACGACGTCACGCCCGTAGGCCTTCGACGCGCCGACCGAGCAGTAGTAGGGGCCCTGCGGGGGCGGGTATCCACCCTGGGGGAAGCCCGGAGGCAGATTCGTGGACGGATCCCACAGGAAGTACTCCTGCTCGAATCCGAACCAGAAGTCGTCATCGTCGTCGTCGATGGTCGCGCGCCCGTTGGACTCGTGCGGCGTTCCGTCGGCGTTGAGAACCTCGGTCATGACCAGGTAGGCGTTCTTGCGGCCGGGGTCGGGAACGACCGCCACCGGCTTCAGAAGACAGTCCGAAGAACTGCCGTCGGCCTGCTCCGTCGAGCTGCCGTCGAACGACCACATGGGGCAGTCTTCGAGCTTGCCGCCGAAGTCCGACACGACCTGGGTCTTGCTGCGCAGGCTCTGGGTCGGCTTGTATCCATCGAGCCAGATGTACTCCAACTTGGTCTTCATCTTGCGTTTCACTCCTCAGACGATCCTGTTGGGCCCTCTCGAACGGAGCGCCCGGGTTGTAGGAATCACGTGTGTGCCGCCCGCTTTCCGGGATTCCCCGCACGAGACACGCGATCGTTGCTCAAGAGACTTCGCAACCCCAATCTTCTCTTGCAACATCCGCTCCAGAGGATTTTCCAGCAGGCCCGGGCGCCCTCCCGATTGCCCGGGGCCCAGACGCCCAAATTCGAGGCAATGGGCTGCCTGCAAAATGGGCAACCGGCACGACAGCCGCCTCCGACCCCGGAGTTCCGCCAGGTCCGGCGACTGCTCGACCTGGCCTGGCAGTCGGCCGTGCAGGGCCGGGCCGGCATGCCCCAGGGCCCGTCCGACGAGGGGCCGGGCCGGTATCCGGTAGGGTCGGGCCAGCGAGGGTGGACGGGTGCCCGGGCCAGCGGGTACCCGGGGCCAGCGGGTGTCCGGGGCCTCGGCCCGGCGAGGCCGGGCCGAGGCCCCCCGGATCCGTGCCGGATGCACGCCGAAATCCGGCGGGCACCCGACCGGGTCGGATGGCTGCGGTCTCTCGGCGTCAGTCCGCGGGCGTATAGGCCTGCGCCAGCTCGGGATCGTTTGCCGCAAGTCGGTCGGCGAGATCGACCATGACGCGACACTGCTTGTAGGTCGCGTCGTCCTGCATTTTGCCGTCGATCATCACCGCCCCGGAGCCGTCTCCCATCTCCTTGATGACACGCTTGGCCCACAGGACCTCGTCCGCAGGCGGGCTGAATACCTTGCGGGCAATGTCGACCTGAACCGGATGCAGAGACCAGGCTCCGACGCAGCCCATGAGGAACGCGTTGCGGAACTGGTCCTCGCACGCGACGACGTCCTTGATGTCTCCGAATGGCCCGTAATAGGGCAGGATGCCGTGCGCGGCGCAGGCATCGACCATGCGCGCGAGCGTGTAGTGCCAGAGGTCCTGCTGCGTCGAGGGTCGCGGTGCGTTCTCGTCGTTGGGATCGGGGTCCGCCCGGACGACGTACCCGGGATGACCACCGCCGACACGCGTCGTCTTCATTCGACGCGAGGCCGCCAGATCGGCGGGCCCCAGGGAGAGGCCCTGCATGCGCGGGCTGGCGCCACAGATCTCCTCGACGTTGGCCACGCCGGTCGCGGTCTCGAGGATGGCATGGATCAAAAGCGGCCTCTTCAACCCCGCGCGCGCCTCGAGTTGGGCGAGGAGGCGATCCATGTAGTGGATGTCCCACGCCCCCTCGACCTTGGGCACCATGATGACGTCGAGCTTGTCGCCGATCTCGGTGACCAGTTGCGTGACGTCATCGAGGACCCAGGGCGAATCCAGACTGTTGATCCGGGTCCAGAGTTGGCACTCCCCGAAGTCGGTCGAGCGGGCAATCTGCACGAGCCCTTCGCGAGCGGCGATTTTGTTGTCGGCCTGGATCGCATCCTCGAGGTTGCCCAACAAGACGTCGCACTTCTTGGCGAGATCGCCGACCTTGGCCGCCATCTTGGCATTGCTCGGGTCGAAGAAATGGATCATCCGCGAGGGACGGAAGGGGATTTCGCGCACCGGTTCGGGTGCACCGATCGCCATGGGCTGGAAGAAATCTTTCGCGCTTCGCATGGCGCAAAACCATAGCAAACGGGACTCCTCCGGCGAGTCGTCGCGGGGATCGGGGAAGCCGCGAGCCCGACCGGGGCACGGGGCCTCGCTCGACCGGGTCCGACGCGCCGCGGTCCGCGGTCAGAAGGACCAGGTCACCTCCCCGCCCCAGGTGCGCGGTCAGAAGGACCAGGTTACCTCCCCGCCCCAGGTGCGCGGCGGACCCGCCACATACGTCGGCATCCCGAACTGGAGTCCGGTATTGCCGGCATCGATGAGGTATTCCTTGCCCAGGATGTTGTACGCGAAGAGCGCCAGACCCAGGCGTTCCTCCCCGATCCCGACCACGTCGAGAAGGCCGAGTACGTCTGCGCCGAGGCGTGCGTTCCAGAGCCCGTAGGATCCCTGGCGCAGGTTGTCGAAATTCGTGTTTTCGAAGTAGATCTCCGACTGCCAGGTGAACCACGTCGTGAAGTACCCGCTCACGTCACTCGAAAAGTCGTGATAGATCTGGCCGCCCAGATTCACCTTGTAGTCGGGCGTAAGGCGGAAGCGAGACCCCTTGAGACTGCGCTCCTGGTCCCCGACCGGAATGCGGACGTCTTTGTCGAAACGTGCGTGCGTCCACGCGAAATTCGCAAAGACGTTGAGCCACTCCAGTGGCTGGGTGTTGGCCGCCAATTCGGTGCCATACCCCGTCGCCTCACCGCCGTTCACGGTATTGAATTGACCGCCGATCCCGACCTTCTCGAAGAAGGTGATCTGGAAGTTCTGGTAATCGTAGTAGTACACCGATCCTTCGAGCTGGAGTCGGCCGTCGAGGAAGAGGCCCTTCCCGCCGACCTCATAACTATCGACCGTTTCCCCGGCGACGACCTGAATGCCGTCGGGGTCCTCCGTCGTGGGCGCCTGTGCTTGCAGGACCGGCGGTCGCCATCCACGATTCCAACCGCCGAAGACGGTCGCATCGACGTCGAAACGGTCCTTGAAGTTGTAGCTCAATACGGCGCGACCGACGGCCTTGCCGAAATCGTCGCTGGCCGAGATGAGCTCGCCTTGCGTCGTCGGCACCGCGAGGTCGACGATCGTCGAGCACGGGATCGGACCGAACCCCGGACATTGCGTCCCCGGCTGACTGACCGACCCTGGCGAGATGTACTGGCTGCGTTTCCAGAGCCAGATCCCACGCACGCCGGCCGTCAACTCCAAAGCGTCGATCAGGCGATAGGTGGCATCGGCGAAGACGTCGAATTCATAGGTGCGCCCGAAATTCGTGAATTGGAAGAAGGTGGAATTCCCGTTCTGCGCAAAGCCGGTTTCGGGATTGTAGAGGAAGCTCGGAATCTGGCCGACCGGCTGGGCGAGCGGAAGAACGGTCGCATCGTCCACTTGTAGAGGGACGTTCTGGGAGCCGTCCTCGTAGAAGAAGTCGATCCCGAAGAACCCGTTCAGGTCGGTCTCGAGGGCACTGAAGTTCGCGCGCACCTCCTGATTGAATTGCTTGCCGCGGGCCAGTTCACCGAAGAAGAGGGACGGCGAGGCGCTGCCGTCGGCATCGAAATATTCCGTGGAGTCGAACTGGCGCCAGGACGTGCTCGAGGTCACGCTCCAATCGTCGTTCGGACTCCATTCTCCTTGAAAGAGTGCACTATAGACGTCCCGTTCGATCCCCAGGTTCTTGCCCTGCTCGAGGTAGGCCGCCGTAAACGGCGACGTCGTCGAGCCAGGTGTCGGTACGCCGACCCCCTGCACCTTGAAGCTCGTTCCGGGAACATCGTCATGCTGGAAGCTCAGGATCAGATCGAGCGTGATGTCGTCGGTCGGCTGCACGCGCATGCTGCCGCGTACGGCGGTGACTCCCAGGCCGTTGAGGTTGCCACCCGCGAGGTTCTCCAGGAAACCCTCGCGCTGGCGGTGGATCAAGGCAAGGCGAGTCGACACGTTGGGCCCGATGGGAATGTTCACGAAACCATCG
>JAPOLW010000630.1 GCA_029976905.1 bacterium
CTTCTCCCATCGACCGGCCAGCGCCCCACGAGCTGCTCGTCCACCGCCTTCGTCATCCCGATCGCGGTCGAGGCCCACGCCCACGGCGGAGAGCAGTGCCGGGGCGCTCGGCACCGCCGCGCTGATCCGCGCGGTCGCGGCCGCGAGCGGCCGCGTGACGCCTCATACTTTGCTCTTGACGGGAGTCGTCTTCAACGCTTTTGCGGCCGCGCTCATCACCTTCATCAATAGTCTCGCCGACTTCTACCGCGCGCACGGCATCCTCGCCTGGGTCGTCGGAACTCTCGTCGTCCGGGGCCCGGCGTGGACCTGGGCGGCATTCACGACGCTGGCCATCGGCCTGGTGCTGCTCGTGGCGAGTGCACGCGATCTCAACGCGCTCGCGTTGGGCGAGGAGGGGGCCGTCAGTCTCGGGGTCGATGTGGGGCGCGCGCGACGGCGGGTCTATCTGGCGGTCGCACTGCTCGTCGCGGGTGCGGTCCCGGTCTCCGGCATGATCGGCTTCGTCGGCCTCATCGTGCCGCACGCGGTGCGGCTGCTCGTCGGGAGCGACCAGCGGCGCGTCCTTCCGGCTTCGCTCTGGGGGGGCGCCGTCTTTCTCGTGCTCGCCGACACGATGGCCCGGACGGCTCTGGGCCCGACCGAGTTGCCGGTCTGCGTGGTCACCGCGCTCTGCGGCGGGCCGTTCTTTCTCTCCCTCCTGCGCCGCCAGGGGCGGCGCGAGGTCTTCGGGGACGCATGAAGGTCGAAGCTCGCGGTGTGGCCGTTCGCTACGGTTCGCGCGAAGTCCTCTCGGAAATCGATCTGGACGTACGGCCGGGGGAAATCCTCGGAGTGATCGGACCCAATGGCTCGGGAAAATCGACGCTCGTCCGTGCGCTGGGGGGGCTGCGAGCACCCGATCGCGGCTCGATCCTGCTCGACGGGCACGATCTGCGGCGCGTCGGGCGCCGCGAGCGCGGCCGCGCGATCGCGCTCGTGCCGCAGGAGACGCGGGTTCATTTCCCGCTTCGCGTCCGGGAACTGGTTCTGCTCGGCCGCTCGCCGCATACCGGTGCTCTGGGCTGGGAGACGGCCTACGATCTCCAGGTGGCGCGTCGCTCCATGGAGCGCACCGACGTCGCCCCCCTCGCGGACCGGCCGATCGACGAGCTCTCCGGGGGCGAGCGGCAGCGGGCGGTGCTCGCCCGCGCCCTGGCCCAGGAGCCGCGGGTGCTGCTCCTCGACGAGCCGACGACCTATCTCGACCTGCGGCACACCGTGCTTCTGCTCGACCTCGTCCGCGAGCTCTGCCGCGAGCAGCAGCTCGCCGTGGCGCTCGTGCTTCACGACCTCAACCTCGCTGGCTTGTACTGCGATCGGCTCGTTCTGCTGTCGCAGGGGCGGGTCCATTCCTCGGGGCGTCCTCCGGAGGTCCTGCGCTACGCGGACCTTTGCGCGGTCTACGGGACCGACCTCTACGTCGCCCCCAACGACGTGACGGGCCAGATCGTCGTTCTGCCGCTCCCCGGCGAATTCCAGGGCACGGGAGCGGGGTCCGGCGGGGCGGGGCGGTCCTGAAGGGAGCCCGTGGGGAGCGAGGGGGCCTCAAAAGGCTGCTGGAACGGCGCGTCGCGTTGACTCGACGCAAAGCCGGGTGGTAGCTACATTCGATTCTAATCAGGAGTTTTTGTGAACTTTGACCTGGCAAACGCATTAGTTTTTCTGCTTCTGGGACCGATCACGGCTGCTCTCATGTTGGGGCTCGGCTATCTGCTGAGGCCGGACAACCCCGAGCGCCGGAAGCTCACGACCTACGAATGCGGCGAGCCGCCTTCGGGCAGCGCGTGGATCAACTTCAACATCCGCTTCTACCTGGTTGCGTTGGTCTTCGTGATTTTCGACGTCGAGGTCGCCTTCGTCTATCCAGTCGCCACCGCCTTCCGGCACTTCGTGCTCGACGGCAATGGACTGGTGGCGTTCCTGGAACTCTTCGTCTTCATCACGATCCTCTTCGTCGGACTGATCTACGTCTGGGCGAAGCGCGACCTCGAGTGGCTGAAGAAGGTAGGTCAGCCCGGCTGATGCGGCCACCGTTGCTGGAGTGAATTCGAGATGCCCTTGATCAACAGCGTTCCGGAAACTGTCGTCACCAGCAAGATCGACGACGTGCTCAACTGGACCCGTAAATCCTCGGTCTGGTACATGCTCTTCGGGCTGGCGTGCTGCGCCATCGAAATGATGCAGACCGGTGGGCCGCGCTCCGATCTCGACCGCTTCGGAGCGGTGCCGCGCGCGACCCCGCGGGTGTCGGATCTGATCATCGTCTCGGGCACCCTGACGCTCAAGATGGCGCTGCGTACCAAGCTGCTCTACGAGCAAATGCCCGATCCCAAATATGCAATCTCGATGGGAAGCTGCGCCAACTGCGGCGGGCTCTTCCAGCTCGCCTATTCGGTCTGTGACGGGGTCGACAAGGTCATCCCCGTCGACGTGTACGTTCCCGGCTGTCCGCCCCGCCCGGAAGCCCTCACCGAGGGACTCCTCAAGCTCCAGGACAAGATCCAGCAAGAGCGTTGGTTGGTGCGCGCGCCCGAGAGCGCGACGGTCTGACGAAAGCCAT
>JAPOLW010000631.1 GCA_029976905.1 bacterium
GGGTCCGAGGAGCGGATCGCGCAACTGCATCGTCAGGTCGAGGGCTTGGGTCTGCGGATGATCGAGGATCTCACCGGGAGCGAGGCAGGCCGCCACCGGGACATCGGCGGCCGTCAGGATCTCGATCCACTCGCGCCGGGGGCGCTCGGCGAAGACACGCGCCAGGGCGGCCCGGAATCGATCTGCCCCCTCGGGATCCCCGGCGAAGTGTCGTCCGGTGCGTTCGCCGACGAAATCCGCGTGAGACATGCCCATGGCCTCGCAGAGCCGCTCCAATGCACCGCGGGCGCCGAGGTGGATCTGAAGATGGGTATCATCGCCACAAGCGTAGATGGCCATGGTCGGGCTCGCGCCCGGCATCGGTGGCGGTCCGGGCTCTTCCCCTGCCGGCGCCACGAGGTTCATGACGAGCTGCGCGAGCAGCCCATCGAGCAGCGAGGTCTCGACCCGCTGGCCCCGCTCGCTGCGGTCCCGCTGATGTAGGGCCGCCAGGATGCCGATCACCGTAAGCAGCGCAGCGCCGAAACTTCCGGCCGCGTAGGTGGAGAGGCTGGGCGAACCGCGACGGGCTCCCTGATACGAGGGCAGGCCCAGCCACGCCTGCACGAGCCCCTCGTAGCCCGGCGCGTCGACCACCCCGCCAAATCCGGACACCGAGGCGTAGACGAGAGCAGGCGACGTCGGGGCGACTGCCTCGTAGCCGAGCCCCGCTGCGGCGAGCACGCCGGGGCGCATGCCGTCGAGCAGGACGTCGGTGACCGGCAGTCGCCGCGCGATGGCCACGATGGCCTCGGGGGCCGTCAGATCGATCTGCACGATCTCCTTGCCGCGATGCCAGACCGGATAGCCGGGCAAATCGTCCCATAAGGGATCGCCGCCCGGAGGCTCGACGCGCAGGACCTCGGCCCCGTAGTCCGCGAGAAGCATCCCCGCAATCGCCCCAGCCCGCCCCCGCGTGAACTCCATCACGCGAAGGCCGACCAGCGGCCCGCCCCCCTGCGTGTCGCTCATTGGCCCCCGATCTATACCGGCCCCAGGGGCCGGCTGCGAGGCGTCGGTTTGCGTCCCGCCGCGCCAATGCCATCATCGGGGTCGTGCAGAGGAAGCGTCGAACGTGCCTCGTCACGGGCGCAACGTCGGGCATCGGACGGGCGACCGCTCTGGGCCTCGCCGCGCAAGGCGCGCGCGTTGGGATCCTCTGTCGCGACCGCGACAAGGGTGAGCGCACGGCCGCAGACATCCGGACCCGCAGCGGCAACGCCGACCTCGAGGTCTTCGTGGCCGACCTGGCCTCCCAGCGCCAGATCCGGGCCGTGGCCGCGGAGATCCTCGAGCGCCTGGACCGGATCGACCTCCTGGTGAACAACGCGGGCTCGATTCACCTCTCCCGGACCGAAACCGAAGACGGCATCGAAACCACGTTCGCGGTGAACCACCTCGCCTACTTCCTGCTCACACACCTTCTGCTCGACCGCCTGCGGGCCAGCAGCCCCGCTCGCATCGTCAATGTTGCCTCGCACGCCCATAGGTTCGTCGATGGGATGAAGTTCGACGATCTCGGGTATCGGGAAGGCTACGCCTCGATGCGGGTCTATGGACACTCGAAGCTCGCCAATGTCCTGTTCACGCGTGAACTCGCGCGCCGGCTCGACGGATCCGGGGTGACGGTGAATGCCGTCCACCCGGGCGCGGTCGCGACCGGGTTGGGGACCAACAACGGGCTATGGGCCCGGGTCGTGATGCGGCTCGTCGGATTTTTCTTCCGTTTCCGTAGCCCCGAGCGCGGTGCGGCGACGTCACTCTACGCGGCGAGCGAACCGATGCTCGAAGGCGTGACCGGACGCTATTTCGCGAATTCCCGGGAGGCCTCGCCTTCGACGGCCGCAACCGACGACGACGCGGCGGCGCGTCTGTGGACGATCAGCGAAACGTTGACGGGTCTCACGCCGGCGACGGCGACCGCCGGGAACTGAAGATGTCTTTCGAAATCCAGATCATCCTCGTGCAGATCGCCACCCTGGTCTTCGCGGTTTCCTTCCACGAGTCGGCACACGGTTGGGTCGCCTGGAGATGCGGCGATCCGACGGCGCGCGACCTCGGGCGAATCAGTCTGAACCCTCTTCGACACATCGACCCCGTCGGCAGCGTCGTGGTGCCTGCGGTACTCGCCTTCTCCGGCGCACCCGTCTTTGGTTGGGCCCGGCCTGTCCCCGTCATGCTCGCGAGAACGAGGCACCCCAGGAGCGCCAACCTCCTGATCTCGGCCGCCGGGCCGCTCTCGAATCTTCTTCTGGCTGGCGCCTTCGCCCTGCTCGCGGCCGCCGCCGGCCCCAGCGGCACGCCCGGGGAGGGGCCTCCGGGGTTACTCTTCCAGATCGCCTTCTTCTCCGTCGCGATCAACCTGGTGCTAGCCCTCTTCAATCTCCTGCCGATCCCTCCACTCGACGGCTTCGGCGTCCTGCGCAGCCTGGCGCCCGACTCTCTGCAGTAGAATCCGACACAACAGCTTCCCTTCGGCAGCAGGAGCATGTTATCAGTCGTTTCGACGGATCGACCACAGAGATTGCAGCTGCGGTCAGTCAGATTTCCGCGAC
>JAPOLW010000632.1 GCA_029976905.1 bacterium
CCGCCCCGGCTCCGTAATACATGCTGGGCCCCAGTGCGTCTCCGTGGAGGCAAACCGCATTCATGGCACCATCCACCCCTGCAAGGAGATCACCCCGCGGGATCATGGTGGGATGCACGCGTGCTTCGATTCCATCGTCATGCCGCTTGGCGATACCGAGCAACTTGATCGCGTATCCGAGCTCGCTGGCGTAGGCCATGTCCAGCGCATCGACCTCACGAATGCCTTCGGTGTGGATGGCCTCGAGAGGCAGGTGCGCGCCGAAAGCCAGTTGCACGAGCAGGGCCAGCTTGTGAGCCGCGTCGATTCCGTCGACATCGTAGGTCGGATCGGCCTCGGCGAGGCCGGTGCGTTGCGCCTCGGCGAGGACTTCCTCGAAGCCGAGCCCTTCGGCCGACATCGTGCTCAGGATGTAGTTCGAGGTGCCGTTCATGATCCCGAAGACGGCGCTGTGCCGGTCGACGCCGAGAGCTTCGCGGAGCGTGCGGATGATGGGAATTCCTCCCCCCACACTGGCTTCGAAGCCGAAGCCCACCCCCGCCGCCTCGGCCGCCGCAAAGATCTCACGGCCGTGGTGCGCCAGAAGCGCCTTATTCGCCGTGACCACCGCTTTTCCGTGCGCGATTGCATCGAGCACGAAGGTTCGCGCCGGTTCGAGGCCGCCCATCAACTCGATGACGACATCGATGTCGGGATCTCGCAAAACGGCCCTGGCGTCCTTCGAAAGCAGGGCGCGGGGGACACGCACCTCGCGCTTGCGGTCGAGATCGATGTCGACGACCCGCGCCAGCTCGAGATCCGCGCCGAGACGGTCGGAGAGCTCCGCGCGGGAACCGCGCATCAGGCGAATCACGCCAGAGCCAATCGTCCCCCATCCGATCAACGCCGCTCGGACACGCGGGGAACGTGCCTTCGACGGTGTTTTGCGTCGTTTCTTCTCAGCGCTCACGACGCACCGTCGCCCCGGCGGCGGCCGCCGCCCCTGCCGCCGCGTCCGTATCTGCCGCCGCGTCGGCACCTGCCGCCGCATCGACATCTGTCTCCGCGCGCCCCATCGGGGCACCGCCAAGACCGAGGGCCCGCCGGATCCCGCGCACCGCCTGACGGGTCCGATGTTCGTTTTCGATCATTGCCATACGCACGTACTCGTCTCCGTACTCGCCGAAGCCGATCCCGGGCGAAACGGCAACCTTGGCCTCGTTCAGAAGGAACTTCGAGAACTCCAGCGATCCCCGCTGCCGCCATTCCTCGGGGATCTTCGCCCACACGAACATGGTCGCGGGCGGAAGCGGACAGTCCCACCCCGCCGCACGCAGCCCGTGCACGAGGATATCCCGGCGACCGGCGTAGAGCTGCCGCATCTCCTCAACACAATCCTGCGGTCCGTTCAGGGCCGCGATGGCCGCAATCTGCACGGGCTGAAAGATGCCGTAGTCGAGGTAACTCTTCATTCGAGCCAACGCCCCGATCAACGCGGGGTTGCCCACGGCGAACCCGACCCGCCAACCGGGCATGTTGTAACTCTTCGACAGCGAGAAGAACTCGACGGCGAGCTCCTTGGCTCCGGGAATCTGCAAGATGCTCGGAGGCTCATAGCCATCGAAGACGATGTCCGCGTACGCGAGATCGTGCACGACGTACATCTGGTGCTCTCGGGCGAAGTCTACGATCCGCTGGAAGAAATCGAGGTCGACCACCTCGGTCGTAGGATTGTGCGGAAAGTTGATGATGAGGAATTTGGGTCGGGGCCAGGTCTGCCGGGTCGCCTCGACGAGATTCTCGAAGAAGTCCTGACCGGGCCCCAGGGGAACCGAGCGAAGGTCCCCGTTGGCGATGATCACCGCGTACTGGTGGATGGGATAGGTCGGCGTCGGCGCCAGGACGACGTCACCCGGTCCGAGAACGGCCAACGCCAGATGGGCGATGCCCTCCTTGGAGCCGATCGTGACGATGGCCTCGCTGTCCGCATCGAGATCGACGCCATAGCGGCGGCGGTACCAGTCGCAGATGGCCAGCCGTAGCTTGTAGATTCCCCGCGACACCGAATACCGGTGGTTCTGGGGTTTCTGCGCAGCCTCGATCAACTTGTCGACGATATGCTGGGGCGTGCGGTTGTCCGGATTGCCCATGCCGAAATCGACGATGTCCTCGCCGCGCGCGCGTGCGGCCACCTTGAGGCTCCCGATGACGTCGAAGACGTACGGGGGAAGCCGTTTGATCCGCGGAAAGTCCATTTACGGGGGATAGCATACGCCCCGCGGCGCCGAAAAACCCCCGCGCAGAAGTATTTTCGACGAGAGTGGTGGGCGGGCCGATCTCCTCAGCCGATCCGGGCGAGCCCCAGGCGCCCCGCCCACCGGGCGTCGAGGAGGCGGGCGATCCCCCGCGAAGAGGGCGCCCGGAGTTCAGGATCCCTGGCCAGAAGGGCCTCTGCCAGACCGCGTGCCTCCTTCAAGATGTCGGCATCCCGCAGGAGGCTCGCTACCCGGAAGTCGGGCAGGCCCGCCTGACGGGTCCCCAGCAAAGCACCCGGCCCCCGGATCTCCAGGTCGGCTTCCGCGATCCGCAACCCATCGCTGGTCTCGGTCAT
>JAPOLW010000633.1 GCA_029976905.1 bacterium
GCACCTCCGGGGCGGCTTGTGTGGCGACCACCGTGTCCTGAGCGAGGAGGCGGTGGCAAAGGCGCACGCGGACCGCATCGGCGAAGTCTACGGCGGCTCGACGGGAAACGGCCCCTGGAAGGGATACGGGTTGGGTTGGTGGATCGACCGGAAGAACGGACTCCTCGTCGACCCGGGGGCCTATGGATCGGTGGCCTGGTTGGACGAGGACCGGGGGTATGGGGCGTTCTTCGTCATCGAGGCAACCTCGAATCTCGGCGTCTCCCTCGTGGAGCGGATTCGCCCCCTCATCGAGAAGACGATCGACGACGCCAACGACTGAACACGACCACCGAAGGTCATCGGAGGCAGACCGCGCGCCGTCGGCGCCCGCGAAGGAAGCGGGGTGCTTCTCGCCTCGCGTCGCGAAGAATCCAACGCGAAGAAAGGCAACCCAGCCTTCCGCCGCCCGCACGGACGCGAACTAGCGCAAGGCGTCGGGGCCCGCAGGGACGCGAATTAGCGCAAAGCGTCGGGGCCCGCCGCCCGCAGGGACGCGCACTAGCGCAAGGCGTCGGGGCCCGCAGGGACGCGAATTAGCGCAAGGCGTCGGGGCCCGCCGCCCGCAGGGACGCGCACTAGCGCAAGGCGTCGGGGCCCGCAGGGACGCGCACTAGCGCAAGGCGTCGGGGCCCGCCGCCCGCAGGGACGCGAACTAGCGCAAGGCGCCGAGTCCCGCCGCCAGTCGAGCCAGGAACGAGTGGACGCGTCCGAGATACGCTTCGGGAACCGTTTCGGCTCCACGCGGTCCCGTCGGCCTCCAGCGCACCAATTCTTCGTGGCTCTCCCCTCCGTCGACTCGCGCACAGAATTCCTTTGGATCGAAGTCGACGCCGATGGGGTTCTGACGGAAGTCGGCTTCGCGAAAGAATGCAGCGAGAGCCTCGGCATCCGGGAAATTATCGACCTGGAGCTCGATGTGGTTCCCGTCGGGATCGGCGTAGTACATCGAGGTGGTGGGCCCGTGGTTGATGCACCAGACCGGCTCGATCCCCTCCCTCGCCAGGCGGCGATAGGTGTGGGCGAGATCACCGAGGGAGGCATAGGTGAAGGCGATGTGTTCGACACACGCCATGAACCCGGGGCGGTCGAGCAGGCCCGGCATGTGGGCAATGGCGATGCGATGATGCTCGTCGTCGTAGGTCAAGAAGGTGATCTGCGGAGACTGGAACACGACGTCCGCTTCGAGAACCCGGCGATACCACGCGACCATCTCCTTGGGGCGCGCCGTTCGCAAAACGAAGTGGGCAAGTTTGATGGGCCGGACACGCGCAAGGCCCACGGCCGTCTCTTCGTGCGGGACACTCATGATCGCTCTCCCTCCGCCGTTGCGTCTGCGCTCCTGGCAACGAAGCCCGGGTAGTGCGCGAGATCATCAAGGGCTCTGCTCGCACCTTAGAGGTCGTGCGGACATCGCGCCACGAGGCGCAGGCCGAGCCAACGCCCGCGCGCGGAGGGCCTCCCCGTACCGTCAGGTCCCGGGGGCGACGTCGATCCGCCCCACCGCATGATCCCGTAGGTGTCGCGCCAGCACGAAGGCCATCTCGAGACTCTGGACGTAGTCGAGGCGGGGATCGCAGTAGGTCTCGTACCCCGTCGCCAGGTCGGCTTCCGAGAGCCCCCGGGGCCCGCCCGTACATTCGTTGACCGCCTCCCCGGTCATCTCCAAATGCACACCTCCCAGATGTGACCCGGCCTCTTCATGTACGACCAGGGTCGCACGCAACTCCTCGAGGATCTGGGGGACGGCCCGTGTCTTGAACCCACCTTCGGCGAGATACGTATTCCCGTGCATGGGATCACACGACCAGACGACCGGGAACGCAGCCTTCGCAATCGCGCGAATCAGGGCAGGGAGTCGCTCGCGCACCCCTTCGGCCCCCAGTCGCGTGATCAGCGTGGTCTTTCCCGGCCTCCTTCGCGGATCGAGTCGGGCGACCAATTCGACCAATTCGGTTTCGTCCATCGACGGACCGATCTTCACGCCGACGGGATTGGCAATTCCCCGAAAGTACTCGACATGGGCGCCGTCGATCTGACGCGTTCGGTTCCCGATCCAGAGCATGTGTGCCCCGAGATTGAACCACTCGTCGTCGATCTTCGACGTTTTCGCTTCCTCGTACGCCAGCAAAAGCCCTTCGTGCGAAGTGAAGAGTTCGTGGCGCTGGCCCGGATCGATGATCGATGCGTCGTCGTCGCGGCTGCTTCGCTCCGCGTCGAGAAGATCGTCGATGATTTCTTCGCACCCCGCACTCCGGGCCACGCTCCGGACGAGGGTGGCATCCCACGCCTGCGGGTCGTTCCACCGGGCCATTCCCTCCTCGCCGGGTCCACGAACGAAATTCAGGGTCGCCGCGCTGCGAAAGTAGGCGTCGACCAAACGCGCGGGGTCCGGGACCCGCCCATGCGCCAGCGGTTCGAAGGCGTTTACGTGATCCCCGCGGTAGGCCCACATCTCGATCCCGTCCACACTCTCGAGAGGCCTCGACCGGGGTTTGGCGAATTGTCCCGCCAGACGAGCCACCCGAACGATGGGTCTC
>JAPOLW010000634.1 GCA_029976905.1 bacterium
CCGCTCACGAAATCGGTCACTTTGAGGGTAGCGCCGTCGCCTTCGATGCAGCCGCGCGTTCCGAAGATGCGCGTCTTCCGATCGAGTCCATATTCGGTGAAGGCGGTCACCGTGAAGGAGGCGGTGCGGCCGCCCTCGAAACCGAGAATGACGACCTGATTGTCGACCACATCGTTGTCCGACTCGTAGACACAGCGCCCGCAGGGCCCGTCCCGCAACGCCGCGCGCACACCCTCCTCGTCCGGCCTCTCGGTCACGACCGAAACCGGCCAGCCGCTCCAGCCCAGACCCAACATCGTCTCGTAGAGCCGCCGCGCCGAGTAGGGACACGATGGTTCGAACGCGCAATCCAGACACCGCTGGGCCTCCCCGGCCTCCGGGGGTTTGCGATCGCGTCGGAAGTGCCGCAGGAACCCGAAGGAGGCGACCGACTCACACCGCGTTCCCATGATGTAGCGGATCCAGTCCAGGTCGTGGCAGCACTTGGTCAGCAACAGGAAGGAGGACGTATCTTCGCGCCGCCAATTGCCGCGCACATAGCTGTGGGCGTAGTGCCACCAGCCAATCGGCTCGAGACGGTCGAGAGTGACCACGTCGCCGATGCGACCCTCGTCGATCAGGGCACGCAGCGTCTGGGTATATGGCGTGTAGAGGAGAACGTGACCGACGGCGAGGAGTACCCCGGCGCGCTTGACCGCCGCGACGATGCGCTCGCATTCCTCCTGCGTGGGCGCCATCGGCTTCTCGAGCAGAAGGTGGTGCCCGCTCTCGGCAAGCGCGATCGCGGGTTCGAGGTGCTGGTCGTCGAGCGTCGCCACCACGGCCGCATCCGCGAAACGCTCGCGTCCGACAGCATCGCGCCAGTCCGCAAAGAGAAAGTCCGACGGCACGCCGAGATCGGCCGCCAGGCGCTCGCGCCGCGACCGGATGGGCTCCGCGATCCCGACCACCCGGGCACGTTCGGGATGCCCCAGCGCCCAGCGCGCGTACACAGAACCGCGATCCCCGGCCCCCACGATGAAGAGTCGGACGGGATTCATGTGCCCTCCCGGGTGATACGCCAGATCCGCCCCTGCACGGAATCCGAGACGTAGAGCGCGCCGTCGGGGCCGATGGCGACGCCGGTCGGACGATGGGCCGCATCCGAAGGCTCGCCGACGATGTCGGTCTGCGCGAATCCATCGGCGAAGACCTCCCACGTTCCCGTCGGCCGGCCATCGGAGAAGGGAACGAAGACCAGGTTGTACCCGCCTTGCGGCAGGGGCGCGCGATTCCAGGATCCATGGAAGGCGACGAAGGCGCCCCCGCGATAGCGTCCGGGCAAGCGGTCGGCGCCGTCGAAGGCGATGGCGTTGGGGCCCCAGTGAGCCGGAAACGCAACCTGCGGATCCTGGTAGATGCCGCGCACGGCCTCGGTCGAGCCGTCTCCGCCGTACTCCGGGGCCTGCATGCGTGCCTGCTGGAAGGCGTCCCAATAGGTGTAGGGCCAACCGCCATTCGATCCCAGCTCGAGCGCGTGCAACTCCTCGGCTGGAAGTGCCGCGCTCTGCTCGGCGGAGTACAACGCCTTCCAGAACTTCCGCAGCTGGTCACGGCCGTGCTGTACCGCGAAGACCCGACCGCCGCCCGGGTGCCACCCCAGCGCGACGCAATTGCGCAGGCCAGTCGCAAAGCGCTCTCCGTCGGCTTGCTGGGTGAGCCCGATCTGGCCGGCCGGGAAACGCCAGACGCCTCCCTGCCGCTCGAGTTGCGGGCAATCCGGAATGCCCGGCGAGCCCCGGGTTCGACCTTTCTCCATACACGCATTCGACGGCGCACCGACGTTCACGTAGAGCCGACCTTCGTCATCGAACGTGATCGACTTGGCGCGATGACCGTTCTGATCGGGAAACCCGGAGACGACCGTCTCCACCCGGCCGACCGGAGCAAGCCGCTCGCCATCGAGAGCCACCCGATAGACAGCGGTATCCGACGAGAAGTAGAGATGCGGCCCCCGCACGGCGATGCCGGTGCCGGTCACCTCCCCGAAGCGCACCAAACGATCGGCGCGGCCGTCGTGATCGAGGTCGCGGAGCCCCACGACACCGCCGCCGTCGGTCTTGCGCTGCAACGCGACATAGACGTCCCCGTTGGCCCGCACCGTGAGGTGGCGGGCCGGCCCGATGCCCCGGGCAAAGATGCTGGCCCGGAAACCCGGCGGCAGCCGCAATCCAGCGGAATGCACCGAGAGCTTCGGTGCGTCCACCGACTGTCCGGGAAGCGGCGCCGCCGCCGTGGCACACCCCGCCAGCAAAAACGACGCAAGCCAGACAGACCACGAACGTCCGCGGCGTCGGCCGTCTCGGGCCCTCATGGCAGAAGCAGGACCTTGCCGGTGGTCTGGCGCCCTTCGAGAGCGCGATGCGCATCGGCCGCCTCGGCCAGGGCGAAGCGCGCGCCGATGCGGATCGTCAGGTCGCCGTCGCGAACGGCCCCCAGAACGGCCGCGGAACGCATCTCCAATTCGCCCGGGCCGCTCACGTAGTGGGCGAGCGACGGGCGCGTGAGGAAGACCGAGCCGGCTGCCTGCAGCCG
>JAPOLW010000635.1 GCA_029976905.1 bacterium
CAACGATCCGCGGCACGACGACCCTGGATGCCTGGAGCCGGCGGCGCCCCGGACCCTCTTCGATCTCTAGAGAGTCCCGCCGGCTGTGTCGTCGGCCCCACGAGGCGCCGGGTCGTCCCGGAGGATCAGCGATACGTCGGGTGGGTGGAGGTGGGGCGGCTTCGCACCGATCGCCCCGGATCGCGCGGGGTGGTCTTCGCCGCACGGGTCTGTGGACGGGGCGTGGCCAGGGTGACGGCGGCGGTCGTACCCGCGCCGTCTCGTGACCGCAGGGTGAGCGAGCCGCCGCACGCTTCGATCGCGCGGCGCGCGATCTGCAGCCCCAGGCCGAGCCCGGTCCGCGGGCTCGGACCGGCGTGGAGGCCGCGGCCGTTGTCGGCGATCGTGATCGTGGCGGCCCCGGTGTGCCGCCAACCGCGGATCGTGATCTCGACGCCCAGGTCGGCGCGCCGGTGTCGGATCGCGTTGTGAATCAGATTGCGCAGCGCGATCCGAAGACGGGCGGAGTCGGCGAGCACGAGCGGCAGATCGTTCGCGACGCGCAGGGCCGCGCCGTCGAATTCCTCGTCGAGATCGTTTCGCACGACCTTCAGCAGGGAGCGCAGATCGGTCGGGTGGAGTACCGGCGTCCCGCGTGCGAGAAGGCCGGGCAGCATGCGGAGGAGTTCGTCGGCCTTGCACAGGCTGCGGCGGGCGATGGCGAGATGGTGGCGAACAGCGTCGTCACCGGCCGCAAGGGGCTCGTCGGCGAGGGCGTCGAGGGCGGCTCCCGCGGTGGCCAGGGGGGCACGTAGATCGTGGCAGATCGCCAGGCAGAATCCATCCCCCGCGTCTCGCGCCAGGGGTCGTTCCACAAAGGTTTTCGACATGGGACCCTGCCTAGCTCCCCGGGCGCAGGGCGGGCGACGCGTGGGATGGACTTCTTGCGTGGCGTGCAGGGCGATCGCGCGGCCTTTGCCGTCCGTGTCATCGACGGGGCGCGCGGATGGGCCCGGAGAGGCGCTCGCCGGTTCCGTTTCCGGGCGTCGCGGAGTCGAACCGGGTCCCCGGCGTCGGGCGCGGCGTTTGCGTCCCTGGTTCGTCGAGGAGTTCCCACGCAAGCTGCTCCAGCCAATCGAGCTCGGCCGCGAGCAGAGCGCGCGCCATGGAGATGGCCGGCCGCGCGTCGTCGATGGGAAGACGATCGCGCAGCAGTGCGCAACGGCGTTGCTGCGCCTCGATGGTTCGCCTCGAGAGCTCGATGTCTCCCTGGCGCTGGCAGACGACGAGACGGGCCAGAAAATCGTCGAAGCCCAGTCCGTCGCCCCGACCGGTCTGGCCGGGCTCCCGCAGCCAGTCGGTGAAGAAATGCCGTCCGCGTTCGGTAAGCGTGAAGCGCCGGCGGTCCCCCGCCTCGTCCGGGATCGTGGCGACCCATCCGTCACGCCGTAGGCGTTCCAGTGTGGCGTACACCTGGCCATGGTTGATCGGCCAGAAGTCACCGATGCGCTCGTCCAGCGCGGCCCGGACGGCGTAGCCGTGGAGGGGCCCCGGAAGGAGAACGCCGAGCACGGCGTGCCGGAGGGACATGGGACCTTCTTGGCGGAGCGCGGCGGTGCGTCGCAATGGAACACCCGGCAAAAATGGGGACTGTGCCCGGTTGCGGAGGGCGTCTCCATCCTCCACCACAAGGAAGGGGAATGCCGCCGGAGCGCGGCCGCGGGGAGCCCGATCATGGCACAACGACGCATCTATCTCGCACGACATGGGGTGGCCGAGGATTTCTCCGCCTCGGGGCGGGACTTCGACCGCCGTCTGACCGACGAGGGACGCGAGCGGATGCGTCGGGCGGGGCGGGGCCTGGCGACCCTCGGGGTCGACGTCGAACTTCTCGTGTCGAGTCCGCTGGTCCGCGCCGTCGAGACCGCCGACGAGGTGGCCGGTAGCTTGATGCCACAGCGGAGGGAGGTCTGGGAGGAACTTTCCTGCGGCGTCGACGAGATCGCGCTCACCGTGCGCCTCGAGGAGGCGCTGACATCCGGAAGTGTCTTTCTCGTCGGCCATGAACCCGACATCGGAGAGCTCTTCGCCTACTGGCTCACCGGGCGGCGCGGCGCCTTCCACACGCGGGTCCGCAAGGGCAGCGTGAGTTTCCTCACGGCCCACTCCCTGCCGCCGGACGGGCGGGCCACTTTCGAATGGATGATGACGGCCAAGCAACTCGCTCGGATCCCGCGCTGAGGACGGCGCGACCCGGCGGCGCGTCAGGAGGCGCAGCGCGAGTCGAAGAGCACGAGACCGCGCGCGAGCGTCGTCTCGAGACGCGCGAGAAAGACTTCCCGCTCGATCTCCTTGGCGCCGAGCCGGTCCATGTGCGGCGTTGCGACCTGGATGTCGATCCAGTCCAGACCCGAGTTCTGCAGATGCTCGATGAGGTACAGCAGAGCCAGGTGCGAGGCGTCGGGCTCCACATGGAACATGCTCTCGCCGCAGAAGGCCCCTCCCGGATCGACGCCGTACAGCCCCCCGACCAGGACGTCTTCACGCCAGGCTTCGACGCTGTGGGCGTGGCCGAGTCGGTGCAATTCCTC
>JAPOLW010000636.1 GCA_029976905.1 bacterium
CCCGCCATTCTCCTCGAGAGTCCCGATCAACCAGGTGAGAAATTCTCGCCCGAGAAATCTCTTGGACTCGACGACGGAAAGGTAGGACTCTTTCATCCCGCTTCCGCCTGTGGCTCGTCGTCGGGGCGTGCCGCGGGGACGAGTCGGCTTGGGTCGACGCCACGAATGGCGTCGACGATCGATCCGTCGAGGCCAATCCGTTCGGCCGCGAGATAGGGGATCATCGGCACGGGGGTGACCCCGAAGGTCTCCCGAAAGAGCGCGATGAAGCTCTCGAGAGCGTTCTTCTGCTTGCCGGAGAAGAAGACCGCCTCGGTCTCCAGGTTCCAGGCGCATTCGAAGAATCTGGGATTCGGCAGGGCGCGTGCCATGAGGTTGGATTCGACGTCCTGTTTGATTTCGCGCTTCACGTCGCGACTCAGCCGTTCGAGGTTCTCTTCGTCGCGCCGGGTCCGTTCCGCGCGGCGGCGTTCCATCCAGGCCAGTTTGGCCGGCACGGCGCGCCGGTCGAAGCGAAAGCCGAGAACGAGATATTGCTGAAAGAAGAGGTCGGTTGCGTCGAATGCGGTCACGAGGGGGTCGTGGATCGTGACCCAGCCGAAGGCCTCGGCCTTGGGCATGCCGTCCTCGTCGTGTTCGCGAAAGGCGCGTTCGGTCACCGCACGGGCGATGGCCTCACGGTCGAGACCGGGCGGCGGTTTGGCGTGGAGTCGGACGATGCTGGACGAGGCAGAGAGAAAACCCATGGGGGCGGCGAACTAGCACCGTCCCTCCGTCGGACGCAAGGTGCTCCCGCACTTGACAGCGGGTTGCGGTGTCAGGCTGGCGTGCCCAATTGCGCGAGGAGGAAGCCGAGCACGATCGCCACGAGCGCAAAGGCGAGGAAGCCAAGCACGAATGCCTGCACGGCGCGAAGCGTGCTCACGGCAAACGCCTGACGAAGGGCGAGGACGTTGGCGACGAGGGCCAGGCCGAAGATGAGGACGCCAAGCGCCATCTCCAGAGGCTCCGATCGTTCGGGTGACGCCAGGGTCGCCAGCCACAGGAGCTGGGGCGCGCTGGCGAAGCCGACGCAGCGCAGAACCCGGGGGAGGTCCGATTCCATCGAGAGCCCCCGTGTCGCGACCAGCCAGACCAGGGTCCCGGGGACGAGCCAGCTGAAGTAGGCCCAGGCGAGAGCGCCAGGAAGCTGCTCGATCGGCACCTGCTCGGGACCGGCGAAGGACTGCGCGAGCCCGCAGAGCGCAACGACGACCGCGGCATCGTTGGTCGCGGTGGGGTCGGCGGCAATCTCGTCGTAGATGTCGGTCTGCAGCTGCAAGGCGCCCATCAGGCGCAGGAAAAAAGGGCGCTTCGGGGGCTGTTCCTCCGTGGATTCGTCCGGGGTCACGCTTTCTCGGTCGTCTGGATCACCTCGTGGATTTCCAGAACGTTCGGCCCGGCGAACATCTCGGCCGGCGGACGGTTGGAATGGGCGGCACGGAAGGACTCGCTCCGGGTCCAGTCCCAGAAGGCCTCCTCGGTCTCCCAGTAGGTCTGGACGAGGTAGTACCCCTGCTCCTCCTTCTCTTCGTAGGCGCCGGTCTGGTGGTTGAAGCGGCGTTGCACCGGACGCAGGACCAGGTTCTTCACGAATCCAGGTGATGAATCGATGAGGTGGGCGCGCTTCTTGAAGCGGTCTTCGAAATCGGCCTCGTGGCCCTCGGCGACGGGAATGCGGTTGGTGACGACGAACATCGTGGACTCCCTTCGAGCGCTCCTCAAGCACGCCGCCGCCCACGAGGCAATTCGGACGCCGCCGCTTCAGGAGGATTCGATCGACGTTCTCGTTGGGCGAACCCGGAGGATGACCGCCGCGGCAAAGAGGCCGATGACGCAGAGGACCCGGATCGCCCCCGGGTATCCGCCGAAGCGCTCGGCCAGAACACCGACCAGCAGCGGCCCGAGACCGCCGCCGACCGACCCGAGGAAGCTCAGCACGCCGAGTACGGTTCCGAACGAGGCGAGGCCGAAGAGATCGGCGACGAGAAGAGACTGCATCATGAAGACCGATCCGACGGTGAGACCGAAGAGAACCGAAGCCGCAAGAAGGCCGGCGGCCTGGCTGGCGAGCGAGAGCGCACCGAGTGCGAGGGCCTGCAGCGCGAAAAGAATGGCGGTCACCCAGCGCTTGTCGATGCGGTCGGCGAGACGGCCGGTGACGAGACGGCCGACGATGCTGCCCAGGGGAAGCGTCGCCGCTCCCAGCGCGGCGGCGGACGTGTCGAGATGCTCGCGCAGGAGGTGGAGGTGGTGTACGGCCAGTCCGGTCTGGCAGATTAGAATCGAGCCGAAGGCGATCGCCAGAAGGACGAAGTTGCGCGAGGTCACGGCGGTGCGGGTGTGGGAGGTGCCGTCCGGTGTCGGTGGCGCGGGATACGCCACGTTGCGCCCGTCGACATACATACTGCAACAATTCCCGTGAAATGAGTTCCTAGCTGCTTCGGTTCCGCCGTGAAAAGATAGTCCAACTGGACCAGAGCCTGCACCTCGTCCACTCTTTCTGCCACTT
>JAPOLW010000637.1 GCA_029976905.1 bacterium
AGGCCAGTAAGGTCGACGCCGACATGGCCTTCGGCCAGTCGATGGGCGTATCCGGTACCCCCGGATTCTTCGTCAACGGCGAGTTCTTGAACGGAGCCCAGCCGATCACCGCCTTCGTCCCGCTCATCGACAAGGCAAAATCCGGCTCCTGATCCCGGGAGATTCATCGGGGCCCCTGCCGCAACGGCACGGGCCCCGATTTGCGTCCGGCCCCCCGGGGGGGAACCCCGTGCGCCCTCTCAATCGCCCGCTGGGGCGGCTCCGAAGAGCGCATCCGCATCGAGCCACGCCTGCCACGACCAGGGTCGTTCCCGGATCACCGTTTCGCAGGCGCGAAGGACGAGACCGAGAAGCTCCTCGGGGTCGCTTCCGCGGATCGGGTGCTGAAAGCGCAAAATGCGCTGGTCGCCGTCGAGCCTCCCGTCGTAGGGAATGACGGGTGCGCTGCTGCGGGCCGCCAGGCGCAGGAGCCCGATCGGAAGGCGTAGATCGCGGTCGAGGAGTCGGCAGGCGGCGTGATCGCGCAGCCCGAGAAGCTCCGGAGAGACGTCGAGAAGGGCGACGACGACACCCCCATCGGCCAATCGGCGGTCGATCGCGTCCCGGGCGCCCGGTCCGGGCGCGACGTAGGCGGGGCTGAGATCGCGTTCGAAGTAACGGTGGCGGGTGGCGAGCAGAGCACGCTCGTACGAGGTGGCGGTGCTTCGCGGCGGAGCGTGCAGGAAGAGGGGGGATCGCCCGCGAGCCCGCAGCACGTCGAAGATCCGGAATCCTCCCGAGAAGTGGAAGCTCGTGACCAGGGCAGGGCCCGTGCCGGGAAGGTGTTCCCCGCCCTCGACTCTGGTGGCCGCCAGGCGGGCCTTCTCGCTCCAGGCGAACCCGGTGATGGCATCGAGGTCGTCGCAGGCGATGTCGACGACGAAGCGCCCGGCGGCCTGTGCGGCGAGGGCCTGGTCTCCCAGGTATCTCTGGACGTTCGCCGCCACGGCGTCGCCGATCCAACGGCGGCGGGCGCCGCCGAGGCGCGGTGTCCACCGCCGTGTCAGGGCATACCCTGCATGGGCAGGGAGCCGCGACGCGATGCGGCGCAGTGCCAGGTCAGCCGAGTGAAACATGCACCATCGTTTTCTCAGGGACCGGGCCCGATGGCCACCGCTTCGCGCTTTCCCGGCGAGCCGCTGGGGCCGATGTGGTTGCGGGTTTTGAAGGCATCCCGTACGGCAGCACCACCCGATGCTGACGCCCTCGCGATCTCTGCGCCGCCGACTCGCGCAGGCTGGCCCGGTGGTCGCCTGCGGGGCGCACGATGCGCTCTCCGCCCGTCTTGTCGAGGAGGCGGGATTTGGTGCCATCTGGGCGAGCGGCTTCGGCCTCTCCGCGGTGCGCGCCCTTCCCGATGCCAGCATTCTGACCGAGAGGGAGACCCTCGAGGGGGCTCGCGCCATGGTCGAAGCCACCGAAATCCCGGTCATCGCCGACATCGATACCGGCTTCGGCAATGCCATCAACGCCATGCACGCGGTCCAGCACTTCGAGGCGGCCGGGATCGCAGCGGTCTGCATCGAGGACAATGTGTTCCCGAAGAGATGCAGCTTCTACACCGGAGTGACCCGAGAACTCGCGCCGGCCGAGGAGCACGCACGCAAGATCGCCGCGGCGCGGGCCGCCTCGCGCGACCCGGAGTTCGTCGTGATCGCGCGGACCGAAGCCTTGATTGCCGGGTGGGGTAAGGAGGAGGCGCTCGTCCGTGCACGCGCCTACGCCGACGCGGGTGCCGATGCGATCCTCATCCATTCCAAGCATGCCACCTTCGAAGAACTACGGGACGTCGTGGCGGACTGGGATCGGGACATTCCCCTGGTTGCCGTGCCGACGACCTACATCGAGACGCCGCTCGCCGATCTCGACGCCGCGGGTTTTCGCATCGTGATCTACGCCAACCAGAGCCTGCGTGCTTCGGTGCGGGCCATGCGGGAGACGCTGGCCCATCTTCGCGGGGAGGAGCACGCTTGCGCCGAGTCGAAGATCGCGACTCTCGACGACATCTATGGCCTCGTCGGCCTGCGCGAGTTGAGGGAGAACGAGGCGCGGTTTCTCCTGCCCGGCGGAACCGATGTCGCCGCCGTGATCCTCGCGGCTGGCGACGACGGCCGCATCGGGGAACTCACCAAGGATCACCCGAAGTGCATGCTCGACATCAAGGGGAAAACGATCCTGGAGCGTCAGATCGACGGCCTGAACGCCAATGGCATCAAGGACATCGCCGTGGTGCGCGGGTATCGCAAAGAGAGCGTGGATCTGCCGCGTTTGCGCTTCTACGACAACGACCGCTTTGCGGAAACCGGCGAGTTGGCATCCCTGCTCCTGGCCGAGAATGAACTCGGCGGGCCGGTGCTCTGCTTGTACGGAGACGTCATCTTCGACGAGGCGATCCTCGGACGACTGCTGCGCGCGCCGGGCGACGTGATTCTCGTCGTGACTTTGCAGCCTCGAGAAGCGTGACTTCTGCGGCCACCCGTGGATCTGCACCGTTGTCGACAATTCCATCG
>JAPOLW010000638.1 GCA_029976905.1 bacterium
CGGTTTCGGTCGCCGAGAACGAGCCGGCTCTCCTCCCCGGCGTACTTCATGTCCTGCGGGGTGGAACCGACCACCGCATAGGGGAAGATGTGGTTTTCCTCCCCGAGGCTCGCATGGCCGTCGACGCAGGCGTGATGCTCGACGCGCGTCCCGCGCCCAAGGCGGACATGCGGCCCGACGAACGCATAGGCTCCGATCTCGACATCCGGCTCGATCTCGGCCTCCGGTGCGACGATCGCCGTGGAGTGAATGCGCCGCCGACTCGCCGGAACGGATTCAACCACGCCGCTCGGCGCCTCGTCGTCGCGCAACTCGACCACGGAGAGATCCGCCTGGGCGACGATCTGACCGTCGACGGTGGCCGTGCCTCGCATCTTCCACAGCGGTCGATGCTTGCGCTGGAGCGTCACCTCCAGGCGCACCTGGTCTCCTGGCACGACCTGCCGGCGAAACTTCACATGGTCGAGCCCCGTGAGAACGAGAAAAACCTCCTCGCCGTCGGGGACCTCCTCCCAGAGCGACCCCCGGAAGGTCCCCTGCACCAGCAGACCTCCCGCCTGCGCCATCGCCTCGCACAAGAGGACCCCGGGCATGATCGGCCGATCCGGAAAATGCCCGGTGAAGTGGGGTTCGTTCTTCGTCACGCTCTTCAACGCGACGATGCGCCGATCGGCCTCGAACTCGACCACCCGATCCACGAGGAGAAACGGGTATCGATGCGGCAGAAGGCTCGAAATGTCCCGACGGGACTCCATTCACCCAAAGATTGCGCGTAATCAGGAGCGCTCGTCGAACTTCGTCAGCACCTCGTCGGTGATGTCGTCGGTGGTCTTGAAGTAGAGGACGGAGCTCGAGCCGAGTTCGAGGATGAGGGTGTAGCCCCTCGAGTCCCCGATCTCCTTGATGATCTCCTGGAGCTTGGAGACGATCGTGCCCGTCAGCTGCTGGTCCTTTTTCTGCAGCTCGGCCTGCGAATCCTCGAAGTCGAGCTTCAGGTCGAGGCGCTTACGCTCGAAGTCGTCCGCCAGCTTCCGGCGCTCCTCTTCGCGCATGACCACCGCGCGACGCTCGAGATCCTCCTTCATCTTCTCGAGCTCGTCCTTCTTGCCCTGCAAGCGCTTCTCGAGCTTGTCCACCTCGGTCTTGAAGTCGGCCTTCGCCTTCTTCCCGGCCTTCGAGTTCATGAGCGCCTTCTGCAGGTCGACATAGCCGATTCGTATTTCCTGTGCGGCCACCGGAACGGCAGCGAGGCCGATGAGGGCCACCACGGGAAGGATCCATTTCCAAGCTCGCATGATCATAGACTCCTAGTCTGACACCGCCGGCGATCAAAGAGGGGCGCCGAACGAGAATTGAATCGGCTGTTTCTCTTCGTTCGCTTTGGCATTGAGCGGGACACCGAACTCGATCCGTAACGGTCCGAAGGGCGACAACCAACGGATGCCGGCCCCCGTGGAATAACGCAGGTTTCCGAGGTCGATTCCGTCCTCCTGCAGCCACGCATTTCCGAGATCAAAGAACGCCACCCCCCGCAAACCGACCTCCTGGAAGAGCGGAAAGATGAACTCGGTCTGGAGGATCAGCTGGTTCGTGCCACCGATGGGCTGATTGTTGATGACCTGCCCGCGCGAATTGTAGGTGTTCTGCCGCGGCCCGAGGGATCGGATCTCGTACCCGCGAACCGTGTTGATCCCGCCGGGGAAGTAGCGATCGATGAGGGGCAACTCCTTGCCGGAGAGGCCCTCTTCGCCGAGACCCCAGGCAATGCGGCCCCCGGTCGAGAAGACCAGCGGGCCCAGGCCGGGGATCTGGTAGACCGGCACGAACCAGCGGCCGCGGCCCGAGAACTTCAGAAAACGCGTCTCTCCACCGAGGCCGGAGACCTCGAACGAAACGTCCTGGAACGATCCGTCGGTGGGATCGAACGCATGGTTCAAGGTGTTGCGAAGGATCCCGGGGGCGATCGAAGAGATGAAGGTCTTGCCCTCCTCGACGAAGATCCCCGGCGGAGCATCGGGAGCGACATCGAAGATCTCGGCCCGCTCCAGCCGGTATTCGACACCAAAGCGCGTGTCGAGCAGAGAGATGGGCGGCAGGAAGGGCGCCAACTGAACGTGGTCGATCCCGAGCGCTTCGAAGGGATAGAGCGCGCGAATGGAGAGGCCGGTCGCCTCACGCGTGAAGTCGGGGAATTGCAGCTGGGCGGTGAAGAGCGTGCCCGTGAGCAGCAGATTGGTGTCGAGGAAGTAGGGGTCGGTCGCCGAGAGGAAGATGTTGCGCCGGATCGAGCCGAAATCCGCGTTGGCGGAAGAATGCATCCATCCGATGGTTGGCCAGCCACGCGGTGATGAGTTTGAGCGGCGCGAAGAGCAGCAGCGGAAAAAACACCCAACCCAGGGCGCCGAATGCGGAGAGCCGGCGGCTGATCGAGAAGTGATTGACGCCCGCCGCCTCGAGCGGCGTGAAGTAGCGCGGATCGATCGTCACGAACTGCAGCCGCACGCTCTCCGTGGAACGATTCGTGATCCGGAGGAAC
>JAPOLW010000639.1 GCA_029976905.1 bacterium
TTCATCTGTTTGGCGTATAGCGTCAGGGTCGCGGCGGCGAGAAACGCATTGTGGCGCTGATTGACCGGGTCGAGTCGCCGGACACCCAGGCTCTGCCGGGCCGCTTCCTCGGCGGCCGCGGGGACCGCGGTGATCTGGAACAGGCCACGGCCGCCGTCACGACTCGGCCGCGGGTGGAAACTCGACTCGGTGGCGGCGATTCCCATGAGAAGCTCGTGCGAAACCCCGAACGCCGCGGCCGCCTCGGCCACGGTCGCGTCGAAGACGCGCGAACGCTCGAGGATCGTGCGTTGTCCGGCGAGATCCATGCGGCGATAGGCTGCATAGACCTGATGGCGCACGACCCGCATCTGGGTGGCCCGCTCCCGGTCGAGGAGTTGGTGGAGGGTATGGGCGACGTCGGCGGGGGGCGAAGCCCAGGCGACTCCGAGAACGCCCGCGAGCACCGCGGCGTTGAGGACGTGTCGCCAGGCCAGGGACGCGCTCCGGCGCGCTCGTTCCACCAGCATCAGGACCAGGACACTGGCGAGGGCGGCACCGACCAGAGCCGCGACCACCCACAGCGGCTGCACCGCGCCGCCCAGGCGTCCGAGGACCGCCAGACAGGCCACCGCGACCACACCACCTCCGAGGACGAACTCCCCGGCCCGGTAGCGCCAGGAGTAGGTCGGCTTTTTGCGCCGCCGCGTCCGCCGCCGCGGCGCCGCGCCGCGCCCGCTCGCGCGAGCGCGCGTCGTCGCCCCCGCACGCTTCGCCGTCGTCCCCGCCACCTGGCCGCCCCCCGCGGCAGGTGGTGTATCCCGACGGGCTCGCGCGGGCAAGATCGTCCCGTCCAGAGGTCGATCGTGCCGGCGCGTCCCGTCCGGGGGGAGAGGGCGATCGTGCCGGCGCGTCCCGTCCCGGAGAGGGGTCGCGCAACATGGCTTCCTGGCGCGCGGGACGAGATTCTGCGGGCAAACCCTGATTTTTTCGTTCTCCGTCGCTAAACCATGGCGGGTTGGAAGATCCCGTCGTCATCGAGGAACTGGCGCTGCTGGAGGATGTCCGCAAGCGGCTCCGCTCGCGCGCTGCGCAGGGTGGCGAGGCCCGCCAGGCCGATTCCGAGCGCCGCATCCAGGCCGAGCTCGACCGCATCCGGGAGCGGATCCGCTCTGGCGAAGAGGAAAAGGACAGCTCCGCGCTTCTCGAACAGTGGCATCGCCAGAGTGCCCTTCTCGAACAGTTGCGCACGTCCCACAGCACGCCACCGGTCGATTCGAACACCCCGTACTTCGGGCACCTCCGCCTGCGCGAGCAGAATCGCGAATGGGACCTCTGCCTCGGCCGTACGAGTTGCGTCGAAGGCGGTCTGCGGATCGTCGACTGGCGCGATGCGCCGATCGCGCGGCTCTTCTACGCGTATCGCCAGGGCGAGGAATACGAGGAGGAAATTGCCGGCCGCGAGCGCGAAGGCCAGATCGTCACCCGCCGGATGGTCGCCATCGACGCCGGAAGATTACGGCGTATCCAGGCTCCGGAAGGCGACTTCACCCCCGACCCGGACAACGCCGAGCGCTGGCTGCGCCGCGAGTCCGCGCAACCGCGTCTGGCCGGCGGCGAAGCCGCCGCCGTGCGTGCGCACGATACCGACGACGTCAGCAGCCGTCTGGGGGGCAGCGGTGGAGCGGGCCATTCCCCCGATCGCCACCTGCCGGAGATCACCGGACTGATCGATCCGCAGCAATACGACCTCATCAGTCGGCCATCCGCGGGCTTCTTGATCGTTCGCGGGACCGCCGGATCGGGCAAGACGACCGTCGCCCTGCACCGGGTCGCCTTCCTCGCCTACGACGACCCACGCATCGACGGTCCCGACACGCTTGTGGTGGTGTTCTCGCAGGCGCTGCGAAACTACGTGAGCCACGTTCTCCCGTCGCTGGGGCTTCGATCGGTCGAACCCCAGACCTATCGGAACTGGGAGCGACGGGCGCGACAGCGTCACTTCCCGCGACTTCCGATCCGGGAACGCGACGACACCCCTGCGGTGGTCACCCGCGCGAAACTCCATCCGCTGCTGAGCCGCGCATTGGCTCGACACGTCGGGAGGCACCCCGGCCCCGCGACCGCCGACCAGGTCGTCGACGATTGGGCCAGTGTCCTCACCAACCGGGACCTCCTCCTCGAAATCCGCGACGCCATGGGCAACGACCCCTTCTCCAACGGGGAGATCGATCGGATCGTCGACTGGAACCGTGGACATGTCGGAGCGGTGCAGGACTTCCTGGGGGGCGAGGTCAAGAGCGCCGAACTCGATGCCGAAGACGATGCCCTTCTCCTGCGCGCATGGCAGCTTCGCGTCGGACCGCTTCGCGGCCCGGGCCGCCGCCCGCTGCGCTTCCGCCACATCGTGGTCGACGAGGTGCAGGATCTCTCTCCCCTCGAGGTGCAGGTCCTCCTGGGCTGCCTCGACGACAAAGGCAGCATCACGCTCGCCGGCGATACGCAGCAACACGTCGTCGAAAATAGCGGCTTCACTTCCTGGAGCGATTTTCTCG
>JAPOLW010000063.1 GCA_029976905.1 bacterium
GAGAAGCCGCACTGGCTGGTCGGTTGGCTCTGGTATCTCGGCACCTTCCTGCCCGTCATCCAATTGATCCAGGCCGGTCGTCACGGGATGGCGGATCGCTATACCTACATTCCTCTCATCGGAATCTTCCTTGCCGTGGCCTGGGAAGTCGGCGGGTGGGTCCGGACGCGTCGGATCTCCCCGCGCCCGGTCGCCGTCGCGACCGCGATGGTGCTCACCTTCTTTGCCGTCGTGTCGTGGCGGCAGGTCTCCTACTGGGAGAATACGCAGACGCTCTTCGAACGCGCGGTCGAGGTCACCGAGGACAACTATTTCGCGCACGCGCTTCTCGGGCAGGCGTTGATGGTGGCGGGGCAGACGAGCGAGGGCGAGGTCCATTTTCGGGAGGTTTTGCGAATTCGCCCCGGCGAACCCAATACGCTGATCAATCTGGGGCTTCTCCTCGCCGACCGGGGCGACACCCGCGAGGCGCTCGTTCACCTCCGCGAGGCGCAGCGGACCCGGCCGATCCTGCCGGGTTCGTGGTTCGGGCTCGGCTACCTCTATGAGGACGCCGGAAGGTTGCGCGCGGCCGAGCGCCAATTCCGCGGGGCGGTCCGTTACGACGTCTTCAACCCTCGTGCCCACGTCGACCTCGGGCGGGTACTCGAACGCCAGGGGAAGTTGGACGAGGCGGCCCGGCGCTACCGCCGTGCACTCCGACTCGATCCGGCCTTTGACGAAGCCCGCCGATCTCTCGAGCGCGTTGCGTCGGCGGAGTCGGCGCCCGGAGACGAATAGGTCGGCCGTGGGGGGCGGGCCCCGGGAGGAAGACGCACGCCGGGGTTCCGTCCTCACGGGGGTCGCCGCGATCGCGGCGGTCTAGCTCGCTTTCATGGACGATCCGTGGCGCATCACCGCCTGGCGGTCGCAGACGCCGCCGGGAGGCATCCATACCGATGCCGCCAACGGAACGATCCTCGAAGACGTCCGGGCGCATCTCGCTCGCGAGGTGGACGCGGGCCCCGGAGCGGCCCGCCGTTGGGTCGGGGGCGGAGCCGCCGCGGATCAGATCTGGGACTTCTTGGAGTGATGCCGCTCGTAGAGGGCGAGGTACTCCACGAGTGAAGTCTCCCCGTCGTCATTGGTGTCGGAGTCTTCGAAGGAAACACCGAACTCGTGCAATCCCGCCTCTTTGTATTCCTGGGCGGAAAGCGCTCCGCTCTTGTCGGTATCGGCCTGCTCGAAGATGTGTTTCACCACGGCGGTGCCGTCGCTCGAGCCCTGCGGGAAGGCGAGCGCAGGGCTGGCGGCGAATAGAGCCACCAGGCTGAGCGAGGCAAGGGAACGATTCGACATGATGCTTTTCTCCTGGCTACGGGATGGGGGGCTGGCCGTGAGGGCCGGAGGGACCGCGTAGGCGTCTGGCTCTCGTCCAATCCCTCCTCTCCTACGATCCTACGACGCCCCGGATTCGTGTCGAGTCGTTCTTCGCAACGAGACCCCGGGCGGTGGTTGACTCCCGGCGGCCGGTGCGAGACGCAAGCTCCATGCGTTTGGGGTTCGTGGCGCCCGACGAGCGACCGTGGCTTGCCCTGGTCGAGAGCTGGATGGCCTGTGCGGCGATCGATCTCCTTTCGGTCTCCGGCTCGGGCGCGACGCGGTGGCAGGAGCCGCACGTGACCCCGTTGGGGCAGGGGAGCCGCCGGGTCTTCCGGGCGGACTATCCCACGGTGCCATCGCTTGCCGGGAGGCTGGAGGCGGCGGCGGGGCGTCCGGGAGCCGCGCTGGAGTTGCAGGAGCACTGGGTGCAGGAGAGGGGCCCCTTCTCGTCGGTGCTCTTCGAACACCTGGCGTCGTTGGGGGAGTCCTACGACGCCGTGGTCTTCGTGGGTCTCGCTGCGGCGAGCACGGTCTTCGGCATACCTCTGGTATCGCAGCCGGTGGTGCTGGCGCCTCTCGCGGAGGAACGGGGATTCGCCCACCGAACGATTCTGCGGCAGACCCTCGGACGAGCCGATGCCGTGCTCTGGGCTTCCGAAGAGGATCGTCAGGCGCTGCGGGCGTTGTGGCCAGAGGGCCGCCCCGAGGCCGTCGCGCGGGGGGACGCGCATGGGCCCTGGGCCGCCGCAGTCGACGCGGCGATCGCGGTCGGGCGGCGGCCATGAGTCACCGGCCGGAGGCGCCGGGCGAAGCGGCCGACCGCAACCCGTTCCATGCGCCGGACTTTCCCCGCTGGTGGGTCGCCTCTCTCGTGGCGGGGACCGGTGTCGGGATCCAGACCGTGACCGTGGCACTCTTCATCCGCGATCGCGTCGATGCCGCCGATCGTGCTCTCGCCATCGCAGCCGCGTTGATCGCGCAGACACTTCCCGGTGCGCTCTTGAGCCTGTTCGGGGGTGCGGTCGCCGATCGGGTCGAACGACGTCGCATCCTGGTGCGGACCTACGGCATCGCGGCGGTCGTTTCGGCGGTCTACGTCGCCCTCGCGGGTTTCGACGTCCGGACGATCTGGCCGGTCTTCCCGCTGGCCGCGGTGATCGGTGCCGCGGGCGCCTTTACGAATCCGGCGCGGCAGAGTCTGCTGCCGCAGATCGTCGCGCCGGCGCAGCTCCAGAACGGCGTGATCTTCGGAACGATGGGGTTCATGGCGGCGCTGCAATTCCTTGGACCGATGACCGGGGGCCTGGTCACCGAATTTGCCGGGATCACGGTGGCCTTCGGGATGGAATGCGTTCTGCTCGCCTCCGCGGCCCTTCTTTTTGCAGGCGTGCACACCGAGGCGCCGACGCCGAGCGGCCGTACGGTGGTGGCGGACCTGCTCGCGGGGCTCCACTTCGTGCGCGGGCAACCGGCGCTGGCGGCACTCCTCCTGCTCGCGATGCTGCCGGGCATCTTCTTCATCGGGCCCTTCTCGGTGACCGTCCCCATCGTCGTGCCCGACATCCTGGGGGCCGGGGACAAATGGGTGGGGCTCCTGTGGGGCTGCTTCGGTGCCGGGGTTCTCGCGTGTTCGCTTCTCCTGGCCCGCTACCCGATCCGGCGTCGCGGCCTCGCAATCTGTCGTTCCATGGCATCGGGCGGGGGGATTCTCATTCTGTACTCGGCAAGTGAGACCCTGGCGGGATCGGCGCTTCTCGTCCTCCTGTGGGGATCGAGCGCGGCCGTCTTCATCAACTACGTGGTCGCTCTCCTTCAGGAGAACACCGAGCCCGGGATGATGGGTCGCATCATGAGCATGTACTCGTTCGCCTTTCTGGCGGCGTCCCCGGTGGGCTATTTTCAGGCGGGCCTGCTCACCACGGCGGTCGGCCCGCAGGGGGCGCTCCTGACCAACGGGTTGGCGGCGTTGGTCGTCGGCGTGCTCTGCATCCGCTTCCTGCGACCGGTGCACGAACTCGAATAGAGCGTCGACTTCGGCGGGGGGTTGCACTATGCCCTCCGGAATGAGCCGGCAATCGATCGTGGCCCTCGGTATCCTCGCCCTTGTTCGCCTCGCGAGTCCGTTGGACTCCCAGGCCGGCTTCGAGCCGGCGCGCCGCCTCCGGGCTCCCGACCTCAAGCCGCCAGCGCAGCAGGCGGGCAGCGGCATCGAGGGCTGGGCCCGGGTCTGTGTCACCGTAAAGGAAGACGGTTCGGTGGCCGACCCACGTGTGCCGGACGCGGGTCCCAATGCAGCCTTCGTGGATGCGGGACGCAAAGGCGCCCTGGGTTGGTCCTTCGAGCCGGCGCGTCTCGACGGGGAACCGGTCGAGGCGCGGGATGTATGTGGTCTGCAGCTCTTCACGCTTGCTCTCGCTCCCGACGCGGGGACGACCGCGACGTTGGCCGAGGCCGAGCGGCTTCTCGATGCCGAGGATCCGGACGGCGCCGGGCGGGTGCTCGGTCGGCTGGCGGAGCAGGGGCCGCTGACGCTGCAGCAAGGGGCGGAGCTGCAACTTCTCCAGTCCCGGTTGGCGGCGGACCGGGGTGATCAGACGGCAGCTGTCGATGCGCTGGAGCGGGCCACGGTCGGCGGGGGACGTTTTCTGGAAGAGGATGTCGCCGTGAACGCTCTCGGTGCGACCTTCGTGGGGCTCGTCAACGAGCGGCGGTACCGTGAAGCCCTCGACCTCTTCGATCGCTTCGAGGAGATGCCGGGAGGTGCCCAGCCGATGGTGCTGCATGGGAAGGCCGCGGCCGAGATCCGCACGCTGGCCCGGAGCGGAGCCTCGTATGCCGTGCCGGCCCGACTCGAGCCCCGGGGCCCGGGAGGTCGCGGCCTCTGGCGTCACCGCCCGTTGCGTCGCGAGCTCGGCGTGCGCAAACGCGAAGGAGAGGTCGACGCCCTCGTCGTGGCGTGCGACGTGCGTGGGATGCGGCTCGCCTACGACGAGGATGTCTCGTGGCGGATTCCCGATAGTTGGGGGCGTTGCGCCGTGTACGCCGAGGGAAAACCCGGAGGGACCTTCGAGTTGATCGAGTACGGGATCGAGGAGAAGGACGGGGGAGATTGACGGGATCGCCCTCTTGCCGCGTCGCGACGGATGCGGCGGGGCGGTGTCGAGGGGAGTGGGGCGCGCCGCAGGAAGCAGCGCGCCCCCGGTCGTTCAGTTGCCCGACATCATCCCGAAGATCTTCATGGTGACGTCGCCACCGGCGTTGTAGGGCTTGGCATCGCTCATGTCGGAGATCTTCGCCCAATGATCGGCGATGTCCTCCACGGAGACGCTCTGACCCAGGTGGACGCCCTGGCCCTCGACGATGTGCACCTTGCTGTAGTAGCCGGCGCCCGCTTCGACGATGGTACCGTCGGGTGCTTCCTCGCTGCACAGGTAGAGAACGGCCGGTGTGACGAGCTCGGGCTTCAACGCCTCCAGCGCCTCTTTGGGCATGATGTCTTCGGTCATGCGTGTCGCGGCCACCGGTGCGATGGTGTTCACCTTCACATTGTACTTGGCACCCTCGAGCTTGAGGGTGTTCATGAAGCCGACCAGAGCCAGCTTCGCCGCGCCATAGTTCGATTGTCCGAAGTTGCCGTAGAGGCCCGACGAAGAGGTCGTCATGATGATGCGCCCGTAGTTCTGCCCGACCATGTGCTCCCAGGCGGCGCGGGTGCAGTTGACGCTTCCCATGAGATGGACGTCGACGACGAGTTGGAAGTCGTCGATCGTCATCTTCTTGAAGGTCCGATCTCGCAGGATTCCTGCGTTGTTGATCAGGATGTCGATCCGGCCGAAGGCGTCGATCGCATCCTGGACGATCTTGTCCGCCCCGGCGCGGTCGGACACGGAACTCCCGTTGGCGATGGCTTCGCCGCCGGCGTTCTTGATTTCCTCGACCACGGCGAGTGCCGCATCACTCGAACCACCACTCCCATCGACCGCACCGCCGAGGTCATTGACGACCACCTTGGCTCCGCGGCGGGCGAGCTCCAGAGCATGCTGCTTTCCGAGGCCGCCACCCGCTCCGGTGACCACCGCGACCTTTCCATCGAAGCGAATCGACATCGTCTCTCTCCTCTTTCTCTCTTGACCGGGCCGGAGGCCCTCGACCGTCGTGATGCGAGCAGGGGGGATACAATGTGCCGGGGGTCCGGGCAACGAAGACGCCCGCCCCCTGCGAATTCCCACTTCTCGACTCCGTGGTTTCGGGATAACGTCCGCGGTTGATGTTTCGTTCCGGCGCGATCCTGGGCCTTTTGCTGCTGCTCTCGTCGGAGACGTTCGCAGCAGTGCCTCCCGATCTCGCGCGGTGTGGTTCGGCGAAACTCGAGGCGATCGCACAGGCGTGTAGCGATCTGCTCGGAATCGAAGCTCGCTTTCGCAATCGAGGCAACGAGGGCGAACGGGAGCGTCGTCGGGAGGGGGTCCGGCGCCGGGTCGTGGCGGCCTGGGCCGAGGCCGAATCGTTCGCTGGTGATGCGACGTGCGCGGAGCGGACGGCACGGGGTCCCGATGCCGTCGATGCTCTCGCCGCCCTGGCTGAGGAGGTGCTTGCCGAGGTCACGCCGCCCCGATGTGCCGCTCGCCTTGGTCGTCTCGCACGCCGGCACTGCCGTCGGTTGGTGAACGTCGAGGCCCTGGCGCTCGTCTCTGCGCAGAAAGCCGACGAGGCCCGCACGCGCGTCGTCGCGCAGGCGCGGCGTCGACTCTCGCTTCGTTGGCCCGGGCAGGGTTGTTCCCCGGGGGCCGAACCCGACGACGCGTTGCGCCGCGTCCTCACCCTCGCCGGTGGGGCGGCGGCCCAGGCCAGTCCTCGTGGCCTGCGCGAGCTGGGCGATGCGGTCGGAGTCCCCGTGGGTGTCTCCATCGAGCCCTTCGAGGTCGCGGCCGATCCCGACTATCTGCCGACGCTGCGGAGAGAGACCGGCTCGCTCACCGCAGAGAACGCGATGAAATGGGCTCCGATCCATCCCGCACCTGGGCAGTGGAATTTTGGACCGGCGGACGCGGTGATGGACCTCGCGGAAGAAGAAGGGATGCGGGTGCGCGGCCATGCTCTCGTCTGGGGTGCCTTGTCGGTACCAGCCTATGTCGAGGCGGCATCCGGCCCGGAGCAGCTACGGGCGTATCTCGCCGAACACATCACCGGCGTCGTCGATCGCTACGCGGGCCGGATCGCGCAGTGGGATGTGGTCAACGAACCTCTTTCGGCCATCCTCGATCCCCCCACGTCCGACGGCCTCGACGACAACGTCTTCCAGCGCCTGCTCGGGACGGCGTACATCGCCGAAGCCTTTCACCTCGCCCGGGCCGCCGACCCGACGGTACGTCTCTTCCTCAATGAGAACGGTATTGCGGCGCCGGGGCCCCGGCAGGACCTCTTCTACGACCTGGTCGTGGATCTGCTCGTGCAGGGCGTCCCGATCGACGGCATCGGCTTTCAGGGACATGTCGGCCTGACGCCCCTGGCCGTGTACCCCGACCGGGCGACCTGGGAGGCTTCTCTGCGCCGGTTTGCGGATCTCGGCCTCGACGTGGAGATCACCGAACTCGACGTTTCGGTTCTCTTTCGGTTCGGATCGTCGAGGCCGCCGCTCCGGGCGCAGGCGGACGACTACCGCGCGGCCTTCGGCGCATGTCTCCGGGTGCCGCGTTGCCGTGGGGTGACGACGTGGGGGATCAGCGATCGCTACACCTGGGTCCGGTCGTTCCTCGGTCTCCCGGACGACCCGCTTCCCTTCGATGACGGCTGGATTCCCAAACCGGCCTACTTCGCCATGCGTGGCTCGTTGTACGAACGGCTCTACACCGGCCCCTGAAACCGCAAGGGAAGGTCGAGGCGGTCCGCACACGTTCCGCCCCATCGGCGGAGGGGGTGGGCGTCGGGCTCAGGCCCGCTCGGCGACGACTGTGATGAAGTGGCCGGTGAAGTAGCGGCTGGGCAATTTCTCGAGTCCCTCGAAGGCCCGCATCGCACGCAGGAACGCTTCGCGCTGCCAGTCGGGCCGACCGCCGTCGAGCCAGGCCGCGACGGGTACCGCGGCCACCCGTGGACAGTGCACCAGCGAGCCCACGTCGCGTGGTTCGAGTCCAGCGATGCGCAGGAGCCGGGTCAGTTTGCGCGGGCTACAATTCGCCCCGACCGGGTAGGGAACCAGTTGGAGCTGGCGCAGCCAACGTTCGGGGAGAGCGTTGCGCAAGGCAATGATCGGGTTCTGACGATTGTCGAGCGTGAGCAGGAGTCGCCCACCGGGTCGAAGGACGCGCCGCAATTCTACGAGTGCGGCGCCGATTTCCAGGATAGATTCGAAATGGTCCAGCGTGGAATTGGAGAAGATCAGATCGAAGGAGGAATCGGCTAGCGGAAGGTGGCGCACGTCGGAGGTGATCCAGCGTGCCCGGTTCGCCGAAGATCGGTGTCGATGCGCCGCGGAGCGCACCATGCGGTGCGAGACGTCCATGACGACCAATTCGCGCGCGATCTGCTGGAGGCGCGCCGCGAGGCCGACTTCGCTGACGGCTTCGTCGAAGGAATCGGTCTTGAGGGCGCGTTCGATGGGCTGCGTGGGCAGATGACGCTCCAGAAAGCCCAGGTTGAGCTCGTCCGAGTACTCCCGCCAGGTCTGATCACGGCCGCCCTCCCATTCCTTCGCGGTCTGGTCCCAGGCCGAAGTCGTCTCCTGCGGCGGCGTGAGAGCGCCGCGGGGGATTGGTTGCGGTTCGAAGATCGACGTCATGCGGTCGACCCCAGGGAGGTCCCGATCCGCGCGGCTGCGGGGGTTGCTCATTCGACCGGTACGTCCTGCTGCGCGTCGAGCATGTTCATCATGATGCCGGCGACCATCTCGCGGATGGCCGTGTCTCCACGGGGCAGTCCGCCATAGACGGCGCCGCTGGCGGGCTTCTCCCGCGTCGGATTCCGGGCATAGTCCACCCCGGCCGAGAGATCGGCACCGAAGGCGTCGACGATGCCTGGCTGGGTCTGTGGTCGGGTGACGCACATGTGGAGCGCATTGGGATGTTGTTGGCCGTTGAAGCGCCAACCCCGATCCCGCATGAAATCGTTGAGGTGGTAGATGTCGAAGTCGTCCGAGCGGAAGGAGAAGCAGAAGCTGGGCTTGCCCATCATCAGCAGCTCGGGGTGGCTTCGAACCACGTCCTGCATCGCGAAGGCCGTCTCGAAGATTTTCCGGGCGTAGCGCAGATACCCTTCACGTCCGAGACTGACCAGCGACGCCCACGTCGCAGCGAGGAGGCCTCCCGAGCGGCTGCCCGCAATGCCCGGGGAGAGATATTTTCCGCCCGACCACTCTTGTTGCATGAAGTACAGACAGCGGCGCAGCTCCTTGTCGCGGAAGAGGAGCACGGAACTGCCCTTGGGGCCGTATCCATATTTGTGCGTGTCGGCGGAGATCGAGGAAACGCCGGGGAGGCGGAAATCGAAGACCGGGATGTCGAAGCCCAGTTCTTCCCCCCACGGAAGAATCCAGCCGCCGAGGCAGCCATCGACGTGCAGACCAATGTCGTGTTCGACGGCCAGAGCCGACATCTCGTCGATCGGGTCGATGGTCCCGTAGCCGTAGTTGCAGGCCGAGCCGACCAAAAGCACCGTGCGGTCGCCGATATGGCTGCGCACGAAGTCCATGTCCGCCTGCGTGGTGCCCGGGTCGATCGGAGCCTTCACCACCTCGAGGCCGAAGAGATGGGCTCCCTTCTCGAAAGCGACGTGTGCCGTCTCCGGGAGGATCACCTGGGGTCGGTCGATGCCGCGATGCTCGCGCGCGTGCTCCCGGTAGGCGAGCAGCGCCGACAGAATGCTCTCGGTGCCCCCGGACGTGACGCTTCCGCAGGGCGTGGCTCCCTCGCGTGCCTGATCGCCGTGGAGCATGTCGAGAGTCATCGAGATGATCTCGCCCTCGAAGCGGGTCGCGCTGGGACACATGTCTCGCTGCAGGACGTTCACGTGCGAGAATCGTGCGAATGCCTCGGCCATGAAGCCGTAGTGTTCCAGGTCGCCGCAATACATCGTTCCCGAACAGCGTCCGGTTTGCCAGAAGCGGTCCTCCTCCGTTGCGATTTCGCGGAGTTCGGCGAGAATCTCGTCGCGGGGACGTCCGTGCTCGGGCATGCCGCGCTGCACCGGGTAGCGCTTTGCGTAGGGGTAGTAGTCCGCCATACAAAAAGGCGTAGCACGGATGTCCGCAGGGATCGCGCCCGGGGCCTTCGCACCCCCGGGGCCATCGTTGGTAGGCTGAGGAGGCCGCGAGGGCGCCCTCGGTTTCTCCGCGGCTGCCGGGAGGGGGCACACGGGACCGCGGTTCGGTGCGAGAGCCGAAGACGGGGAGGTCGAATTTGGATTGCGATCTGAAATTACAGGGGGGGCGCGTGATCGACGGCACTGGAGCGCCCGCCTTCTCCGCCGATGTCGCGGTCGACCGGGGTGCGATCCGGGCGGTCGGCGATCTCCGGGACGTGTCGGCGGCGCACACCATCGACTGTCGCGGCTCGATCATCGCGCCGGGTTTCATCGACATCCACTCGCATTCGGATTGGCTGGTGCCCGGCCGGGACTGCGCGGCGTTGGTGGAGCCGTTCCTTCGCCAGGGGATGACGACGCTGGTCGGCGGGAACTGCGGATTCAGTCCTGCGCCGGTGAGCGCGCGCAGTCGCGACGCGGCGCGCGCGAGCAGCCTCCTGATCGTCGACGAGCCGGTCGAGCCGGTCTGGGAGACCATGTCCGATTTTCTCGACGGCCTCGAAGAGACCGGTGTGCCGTTGAACGTGGCCGAGCTCGTCGGTCACGGTGCCGTGCGCGCGGCCGTGACCGGACCTCTCGAGCCCGCGGCACCTTCCGATGACGAATTGGCGGAGATGGAGCGGCTCACCCGGGCGGCCCTCGATGCCGGTTGTGTGGGCGTGAGCACCGGTCTGGGCTACCCACCCGGGATCTTTGCCGAGCTACGGGAGTTGGCTGCGTTCGCGCGTTTTGCGGCCGACGGCGGGGGGCTCTTCACCTCGCACGTCAAGGCGTACAGCTGCGTGAGCCCGATCTATCAGAGCGACCCGGCCGAGATGCCGCACAACATCGCCGCACTCCGGGAGGTCATGCGGGCGGCCCGGGAAGGGGGAGCGCGACTACAACTCTCGCACCTCATCTTCGTCGGTCGGCGGACGTGGGCGACGTGCGCCGATGCGATTGCCGCCATCGAGTCCGAACGCGACGCGGGCCTCGACGTGGCCTTCGATGCCTTCCCCTATACGGCGGGCAATACGACGGCGAGTGTCCTCTTTCCCCCGGAAATGTTGCCGCACCTCGAGACGATCCTACAGGACCCGGAGGCGATGGAGGGCGTCAAGGCGCTCGGGCGCGCCGTCTTCGACCAGATCGGCTTCTTTCTCGAGGACATCCAGATCATGAATGCGAACGCCGCGCGGTTCGACGCATACAACGGGCTCTTCGTCGGAGATGCGGCGGCACGCGCAGGGATGGATGTCTGGGAATTCTACGCCCGGATGGTGGTGGAGAGCGGACGGAATGCCCGGGTCCTGAATCACACCTACAGCGGTCACGAAGGAGACGAGGATGCTCTGCGGGCCGTGCTCGCCCATCCCCTATGCAGCATCGAGACCGATACCTTCGTCACCGCCAGGGGCCACCAGAACCCGGCGAGCTACGGCACCTTTCCCCGCGTCCTGCACACCTACGTGCGCGAGGGGCTCTTCGATCTGGAGGAAGCGGTGCGCAAGATGACCGGTGCGCCCGCCGAACGACTCGGCTGGCGCGACCGCGGCGTGGTGCGAGCCGGGGCTGCGGCGGACCTGGTGGTCTTCGATCCCGGGCGCCTGCGCGATACGGCGACGTTCGCGGCACCGGACCAATTTCCGACCGGCATCGAACACGTCTTCGTCGGCGGGGTCCACGTCGTCGACGGGGACGTCTATCACGCCGACGCCCGCGCCGGACGCGTTCTGCGCGGCTGAGCGGTCGTGCGCGCGGCGTCCCGGCGCGGCGTTGCGAGGCCGGTTCATGCGTGCGAGGCGACGGGTCGGGAGGCCGGTTCATGCGTGCGAGGCGACGGGTCGGGCCCCTTTTCGGGCGAGGGCATCGCAGAGGCGATACGCTTCGCGCTGCGAGCGCTGCGTCAAAGCGCCCCTTTCCCGCGTTCGCGTCGATTTTCTGCTCGATGTAGATCGGCTGCTCGCGGACAATGACAGGGCATGCCGTCTGGCCTCCGCCGCTCCCTGTACCGCCACGCCGCGCGTGTTCTGACGACGCCGCTGGGCAACTTTCCGCGCTCCGAAGGGCAGGACTTCGGCGCGCTACGCGGCACGGTCCGCAAGGGCGACGTGCTCCTGGTGGCCGGCAACCAGCGCGTGAGTGAGGTGATTCGCTACCTCACGCAGAGTTCGTGGTCGCATGCCGCACTCTACGTCGGTGACGAACTTCTTCACCGCTCACCGGAAATGACCCGCGAACTCGAAGCCCGGTTCGGCGAGGATTCCCGTCACATGATGGTGGAGGCGCTTCTCGAATCGGGTGTGGTGGCATCGCCCCTCTCCAAGTACACGGGCTTCCGCGTGCGGCTGTGTCGCCCCTTCGATCTCTCCGGCGAGGACTGCGCCCGGGTTCTGGACTACACGATCGGGCATCTCGGTTTCCATTACGATATCGCCAATGTCTTCGATCTGGCGCGCTACTTCCTGCCGGTCTCGATCGTTCCGGCGCGCTTTCGTC
>JAPOLW010000640.1 GCA_029976905.1 bacterium
CCGCTGCGACGTTGGCCTCGATGCCCTTTGCGTAGAATTGGAGCATGCGCCGATAGGCCGACTCGTAGGCGCTCGGCGTGGGGTGATCGATGTTCTTGGGCAGGATCGCCGTGCGGGTGACCCCGGGCTCGACCACCACGACCCGAAGGCCGAAGGGAGCGACTTCCTGGGCGAGGCCTTCGCTGAGCGCCTCGAGCGCCCACTTCGACGAGGAGTAGGCCGTCTGCCCGAGCGCGGCAATCCGCCCGGCGATCGAACTCACGTTCACGATCGTCCCCGAACCGCGGGCGCGCATGGCCGGTACGGCCGCCTGCACACAGCGCACGACTCCCCAATAGTTGGTCTCGAAGACCAGCTTGCCCGCTTCGATGTCGAGATCTTCGGTCGTCGCGTTCAGCCCGATGCCTGCGTTGTTCACCAGAAGGTCCAAAGCTCCCACGTCCGCATGAACCCGGGAGAGGGCGTCACGAACCGACGAGTCGCTCGTCACGTCGAGCGCGATCGGCTCGACCGCGACCCCCATCTCGTCGGCAAGGCTCAGAAGCTTTTCTCCCCGGGCCGGATCCCGCATGGCGGCAAAGACCCGATGGCCATCGCCGGCGAGCCGCAGCGCGGTCGCGCGCCCGATGCCCGAGTTTGATCCCGTAACGAGTGCGGTCTTCATGGACGCCATGGTGTTGCCGTGATCGCGCGGCAGGTCAAGCCGCCGGGGAACGCCCGAGCGCAACTTGCACGCCGCCGGGTCGTCTGGGAGTCTTTCCCCGTGACGATCGAGCGGGACGAGTGGGGCTTCGACGCGCCGGTGCCATTGGGACACCCGGCCCGGCTCGGACGACCCGCGGATCACCCGACGGGTCCGAAGGTGGGAGAGGTCCTGCCCGACTTCGAGCTACCCGACATCGCCGGACGGCGCGTGCGATTTCACGAAGATCGTGCCGGGGCAAAAAGCGTCGTCGTCTTCTTCCGATCCGCGGTCTGGTGACCCCCGTGCTGGACGCAGCTCGGTGAGCTGCGCGACGCCTACGGAAAATTCGAGGACGCCGGAGTCCGCGTGTACGCCATCTCCTACGACGACCAGCGCGCTCTCGGGGAGTTCGCGCACAAGCAGGGGATCCCCTACCCGCTCCTGTCCGATGTCGATTCCACCGTGATCCGTCGCTTCGGCATCCTGAACGATGCGATCGAACCCGGGGACGCGTTCTTGTACGGCATTCCGTACCCAGGCGTCTTCGTCACCGACGAAAGGGGCGTCGTCGTCGCGAAATTCTTCCACGACTCCTACAAGAAGCGCGATAGCCCGGAACTCCTGCTCGATGCCGCGCTCGGACGGGTGGTCCTCGACGAGGACGTACCACGAGTCGGCGGCGGCGAGGACGGGGTCCGCGTCCTCGCCGCGGTCCACGGCGGCAAAGGAACGCTCCGCCAGGGCATCCGGCGGGAGATCGTGGTGCGCTTCGAGCTCGCCGACGGACTCCACCTCTACGGCGAACCGGTACCCGAGGGGATGGTTCCCACCCACGTCGAAGTGAGCGGCCCCGATGGCCTCGTCGTCGAACCGCCGATCGTTCCACCGACCCGGCCGCTTCGACTGGAGAGTCTCGGCGTCGACCTTCCGGTCTGGAGCGGCACCGTCGACATCCGCGTTCCGGTGTACGCAACCGGCGAGCTCGCAAGCGAGGTGCGCCCCCTCGATCGGCACCAGGTCGAGGTGATCGTCGAGGTGCGCTACCAGGCCTGTGACGACGATCGGTGCCTTCTGCCACGCTCCGAGCGGCTCTCCCTGGAGGTTCCTCTCGACGTGGTCGACGTTCCGCGGATCGGCGTCCACGCAGGCCACGGGCAACGGGAAGGCCTCTACGATGCCACCGGCCACTTCCTGCGCCTGCTCGCGCGCAAGGTCGGTCGCCACCCCCTGGGCTTCCTGCGCTTCGTCGCCCGGTCCATCCGGTTGGAACTCGCCGCCCGCCGCCGTCGAGGCGACCGATCCGACTGAAGGGCGCCCCCGCTCCCAGCGCGCTCCGCCCCCGCTCCCAGGGCAACCCCGCCACCCGCCCTCCCAGCGCCGCCCCGGAGAAAGGCTGGCCAGGGCGCCCTCGTGGGGTATAGGAAATCGCAGGCCTTCCGAGGCCGCCAAGGAGAAGACCAATGACCGTCACCTCGCTCAAGACCACCCACGTCCCTCATTCGCCGGTAGACGACATTCCGCCCCTCGTCGCCCGCTTGCGCGCCACATTCGACGCGGGCAGGACGCGCCCCCTCACATGGCGGCGGGAGCAACTCCAGGCCCTCCTGCGCTTTGGCAAGGAGCAGGGCGAGTCGCTGGCCGAAGCCATGCGGGCGGATTTCGGCAAGCCGACCCTCGAAGCCTACGCCGCCGACATCGGACAGGTCCCCAACGAGGTCAAACTCGCGCTGAAGAACCTCGCCAAGTGGACCAAGCCCCAATCCATCGGACGCGTACCCTTGCTCGGGCGCTCGGTGCTCATGCACGATCCGCTTGGGGTCGTGCTCATCATCGCGCCGTGGAACTACC
>JAPOLW010000641.1 GCA_029976905.1 bacterium
GTGCGTACTTGCTTGGTCTCCCCATAGCCCTTTCCTTTCCAAGAAATTCGGGCTCCGGGAAAGCCGGGGCGATTCAGTCACGTTCCTGGTCGTTTATCCCTCCTTCCCTCCTCCCTCCCTTTCGGCCCTCAACGATCGTGGTCGAGCAAACCGTTGACGAACGCGCCGGCCGTTCGCTAGGTGTAAGGTGAACCCACCTGAGGACCTTATGAAATTAGGTAATCGTAGTGCTCCGGCGCTCGACGAGATCGATGTGAAGATCCTCGAGACGTTGCAGCGGGACTGCAAGATCGCCCTGGCTCGCGTCGGCGAGCAGGTCGGACTTTCGGCCCCGTCGGTCGTCGATAGAATCAAAAAGCTGGAACAGGCCGGCATCATCAAGGGGTATCAGGCGGTCCTCGACTCCAAGGAACTGGGGCTGGATGTGACCGCCTTCATCGGTGTCGAGCTGGGGCAGGTCGATGGGATCACGGAGCTCGAAGGTCTGGTGAGCGCCCTCGAGGGCGTCCTCGAGTGCCACCACGTGACCGGCCAGCACACGCTTCTGCTCAAGGTAAAGACGGCCAATACCGCGTCGCTCGAAGCCTTGATCAGCGAGATCCGCACCTTGCCCGGTGTGATGCGGACGGAGACCAGCGTCGTGCTCTCCACCGCGATCGAACGCTCGCAGCTTCCCGTGCCCGGCCAACCGAGCCTCCCGTCAAACTCCGCGCCCCGCCGGCGCGTGCGGGCTTCCGGCACCAGGACCGTCGCGGCTGCATCCTGATTCGCCGAAGGAAGACCGAGAGAGACCGTCCATGAAGAACGAAACGCATTTCAACGAACTCCGTAGACTCCAGCGCGATGCCCAGGCCAATGGCCTGTACAGCAGCGAGCACGAACATGACGCCTGCGGCGTTGGCTTCGTGGTGCAGATGCACGGCAAACGCTCCCACGACATCGTCGAAAAAGGTCTCAAGATCCTCGAGAACCTGACCCATCGCGGTGCCTGTGGCTGCGATCCGTTGACCGGCGATGGTGCCGGGATTCTGATGCAGATCCCCCATGAGTTTCTTGCAGCGCAATGCCGCGAGATCGGTTTCGAGTTGCCCGAGCCGGGTCGCTACGGCGTCGGGACGGTCTTCCTGCCGCGCAATGTCTTCGAGCGCAACGCCTGCCTGGAGTCGTTCGAGAAGGTCATCCACGAAGAAGGCCAGAAGCTGCTCGGTTGGCGGGTGGTTCCGATCGACGAGAACGCCGCCGGGCCACTCGCCCGCTCCTCCATGCCCGAGATCCGACAGGTCTTCATCGAAGCGGGACGCGGGGCCGGGGATTCAGCAGCCCTCGAGAGAAAGCTCTACGTCGTCCGCAAGAGGGTGGAGGCCGAAGTCCGGAATTCCGACCTCAAGGACCCGGAATCCTTCTACGTCCCAAGCCTCTCGTCGAGGACGCTCGTGTACAAGGGACTCCTGCTTCCCGAGCAGATCCCGGCCTTCTTCACGGATCTGCGCGACCCGAGCCTGACCAGCGCGATCGCCCTCGTCCACCAACGTTTCAGCACCAATACGCTGCCGTCCTGGGATCGCGCCCATCCCTACCGGATCATCGCGCACAATGGCGAGATCAATACGCTGCGCGGCAACATCAACTGGATGCACGCCCGTCAGAAGATGTTCGAGTCTGCGGAGTTTGGTGAGGACATCGCGAAGATCCTGCCCGTCATCCAGCCTGGCGGGAGCGACTCGGCCGGCTTCGACAACGCACTCGAACTCCTTTCCCACACCGGCCGATCCCTGCCTCATGCGGTGATGATGATGATTCCCGAGGCGTGGCAGAAGCACGAGGGGATGGAGCAGGACAAGAAGGATTTCTACGAGTACCATGCGTGTTCGATGGAGCCGTGGGACGGACCGGCTTCGATCGCCTTCACCGATGGCGCGATGATCGGCGCGGTTCTCGACCGCAACGGTCTCCGGCCCTCCCGCTACGTGGTCACCAAGGACGGCCTGGTGGTCATGGCTTCGGAGGTCGGGGTTCTCGAAATTCCCGATGAAGAGGTCGAAGCAAAGAACCGCCTTCAGCCCGGGCGCATGTTCCTCGTCGATACCGAACAGGGACGCATCATCGACGACGAGGAGATCAAGAACGAGATGGCGGCGGCCCAGCCCTACGGGGAGTGGCTGTCGAATAATCTCGTCCGCGTCGCAGACCTGCCGGGCGTGCCCGCCGACCAGCTCGAACCGCAATCGTCCGAAGAGGAGTTGTTGCGGCTCCAGAAGGCCTTCGGGTTCACACGCGAGGATGTGCGCATCCTGATGAACCCGATGGCTCAGAATGGCCAGGAGGCGATCGGCTCCATGGGGAACGACGCACCCCTGGCCGCGCTCTCGGACAAGCCGCAGGTCAGGGCGAAGGACCGCGCATCGGCGCATCCACCGTCCACCACCACGCGCACCGCCGACACCGGCGCGCCGAGCGCGCGCACGAGCGGTGTCGGCTGTTGCTCCCAACCGATCTTGAAATTGCCGAGCGAGCGTTGGGCCTGAGCGC
>JAPOLW010000642.1 GCA_029976905.1 bacterium
AAGTGGCGGCAGCGTTTTGACGTCGTCACTAAGAGTCGGCTCGAGCCGGCCGATTGGTTGGATCGCGAGACCGCGCGCTCGAGCCCGCCGATTGCGCGAACCAATACGCGGACGAGCTCGCGCGGATCCGTGAGGAGTTCATCTGGGAGAAGGGACTCGTTCCCGAGCTTTGCGGTTTCGAAGAGGATGGCCGCAGTGTCCTGGAACTCTTTGGCCCCCTCGGGGCTCGATTCTTTAGCGACGGGCCAGCCAATGGCGGGGCGGGATTGGAGCTCCAACGGAAGGTCGAGAACCTGAACGACGCCCTGGTCGCGGAGCCTACCACGAGGAAAGCCTGGCCAGCGGCCGTACAGCTGGCCCTCGAACCCGGAGAAGAAGAGCAGGGCGCGAGTCTGCCCAGCCTCGCCCCCGGCATCTCGACCAGTGCCAGCCTCCCCCCGGGCATCTCGAGCAGCGCCTCTTATTGCGATTCTGCAATCGACCCGGAATCCGGCTGGTGCATGCCGCCAAACTCGATAACCGCCGACAATTTGCCAACTGCTCTTTGTTATCGAGAAGACCTGTGTGAAGTGACCACCATCGATAACGTAGGCTTCGATGCAGGTGAGCCGCGCACAGGCACTTTATTCACCGACTCCAACGGAAGACTCTGGTGCAATCGAGGGTCCTACACGGCAGCCTTCTATGAGCCCTGCGATAACGATCTAGTCGGACTCCCGATCAACTTGATCGTGCCCGTGTGCGAATTCGACACCGCTCAGTGCTTATCGCCGATCCCTGCCATGATTTCTTTCCGCTAAAACCCTAACGCGGGCGGTATAGAATATGGAACCATAGACTTTTTCTTCCTGGATCCGAATTTTCCCTACGGCCCTGCGGCAACGGGAAACACCATGGAGCCCGGGGAAACACTCCTCAACTCGATCGAATCGTCGAGCAGTGAATACACCCTCATCTTTGAGGCGAATGCCAACCTCGTGCTCTACCGGAACACGAATGGGACGGAGCAGGTGTGGTGGCAGTCCGGTGTGAACATCGTGACCTCGGCTGCGATCGGCGGGACGGGCACCACCATCATGCAAGCGGACGGCAACTTCATCACGTACGGACGTCGCGGCGGCACCTCTGGCGTGGAAGCCGTATTCTCCTCGAACACGGGCGGAAATCCCAACAGCTACCTGGTCGTCGAGGACGATGGGTACGCTGCGGTCTACAGCCCGGAGGGAACCCGCCTCTGGTCCACGAAGACCGGCCCAGAAGCGACCGGCGACACGATGCAGCCGGGGGAGATGCTCTACAGATCGATCGAGTCGGCCAACGGTCTCTACACCCTCATTTACCAGGACGATGGCAATCTCGTCCTCTACCCAAACCGCTCGACGAATGCGCTCTGGGCTTCAGGAACACAGGGAACCTCCCAAGGCTCGGCCATCATGCAGACCGACGGGAATCTCGTCGTCTACGACCAGTCCGGAAGTCCAGTCTTCTCCACGAACACCGAAGGGAATTCGGGCAGTTCCCTGGTCCTCGAGAACGACGGAAACGTCTTGATCTACGCGCCGGACGAAACGGTGCTCTGGGAGACGAATACCGGCCAGTAGTGGGCCGCCCTACTGCGATTCACGTCTGCAAGAGAGGCTCGAGCGGCGCGCCTGCGATGCCCCCGTTGCCGGGAATCGACCTGTACCTCGAGCTCTGAAACCCACTGCGCGAGACCGCTCGTGCAGACGATGCACGAGGTTTCAAAGGGGTGTCGGCGTGCAGACTCTCGAGGTGCCCAACCACGGGAGGACCGGATGTCGACGGTTGGCGGCCGCGCCGCGCCCATGGGGTCAGACCGTCGGCGATCCGCTCCCTGGGTCTCCCAGGGGCCAGGAGTGGACTCGGACGCCCGGCTTTCGCCCGGGACCGCCTGTCTCTCCGGGCGGTCTCAAACGCAATGCAACAAGGAGAGCCGTGGCGGCCATTCCGAAGACGATGCCGATCCAAAAAGGGTCCGGCGCATCGGGAACCAGCGTGCGCTCGCGAAGAGTTTCGAGAGAGATCTTCATGAAGGCGTAGACGGCGATGAAGACCAGGAGGACTTCGCCGTCATAGGAGCGACGGCGGTGAAACCAGAGCAGAAAGAGGCCCAGGGCGAGGGCTGCGAGCGCGAAATAGACCTGCAGCGGGTGGACGGGTAGCGAGAACTGGGCCTCCGGCGGGATCAGTCCCCGCTGAAGGTGATTCAGGCGCACGTGATGGAGGGCCCCGCCGAACTGAACTGCCCAGGGCAGGTCCGTGGGTTGGCCGAAGCAACAGCCCGCCACGAAGCAATGAATCCGACCGAGCGCGAGGCCGAGCGGAGACGCCGGGATCAGCGCATCTGCGACACGCAGAATCGGCAGTCTCAACGCCCTCAAGAAGAAAGGCATCCCGAACAAGATCGCCACCTGGGCACCCGGAATGCGGATGCCCCCCGCCAGAGGTCCCTGACGAGCCCACACCGCCATCGGCACGCCGTTGTCGACGATGTAATAAAGCCT
>JAPOLW010000643.1 GCA_029976905.1 bacterium
CGGCCTCGCCTTTGCGGGCCGCATGTTCATCCTCCAGATCGGCGGCCTGCTGTTGTAGAGCCTGGATCTTGAGGGTGCGTTCCCGATTGCGTTGATCGATTTCCTGCAGACTTACGAGCGTATCGATCACGTTTTCTTCCAAATCGGCCTCCCAGGCTGGGTCCAAGATAGCTACCACCCTGCCCCGCCTACGCAAGGCACCCCCCCCGCGTAAATTCATCCGGATGCCGCTGGGCCCGGACAGCGGCGCCACGCCCGCCCACCGCCCCCCGGCGGCGGTGGGCGCCTCAGTCGGCAAATCGCGGCGGGCGGCCTTCCCGTCGCGCCCGGGAGGCTTCTTCGAAATTCTGGGTGGTCATGCGGACGAAGAGCTGGGTGTGGCTCTCGAGCTCGACCGCCGCCCGCAGGCTGGACGTCTCGAGGCCGGCCCACATCATTCGCTTGGTCAAGGCAACGCCCTGCGCACTCCACCCATTGATTCGATCGGCGAGGTCCAACGCCGCGTCCATCAGGTCGTCATCGGCCACCACGCGTGAGACCAGACCCATCTCGGCGGCCTCCCGGGCACCGACGTCACGACCCGACAACATGATCTCGAAGGCACGCGACGAGCCGATCGCCCGCGGCAGAAGGAAACTCAAGCCGAGTTCGGTTGCCGTGAGTCCGTTGTTGATCCCGGCGGCCCGGAAGTAGGCCGACTCCGCGGCGAGCCGGATGTCTGCGCCCAGGGTGAGGCAGAAGCCGCCGCCGATGGCCGCACCGTTGATCGCGCAGATCACTGGCTGGGGCATGCGTTGCATGGCTGGAACCAGATCGGCCAGAACCGTCATCGCACGGGTCGCGATGCGCGTCAGCGTCAGCCCCTCGATGTTCGGCGGCGGCTCGAGATCACGCGTGTCGGCGCCCGAGCAGAACCCGCGACCGGTTCCGGTCAGAACGACACAGGTGGTGTCGTTGTCCTGCGCGACGCTCGCGAAGGCGTCGTGCAGAGGCACCATGAGATCGAACGCCATGGAGTTCATGCGGTCGGGCCGGTCCAATCGGATTACCGTCGTGTGCGGACGTGGCTTTTCGATACGAATCATGCTCATCGGACCCTCCCGGTCTCGGTTGATCGACGGTCATCGGCGCGGTGGGCCGAAGCCCCCCGCTCGTTCACCACTCATTCCAGTGCAACACCTCACGCGCCGGGATTCGCGGCCCCGGGCGGAAGTCGACTCCGCGCGTATACGCAACCGGGAAGAGCCCGGCCTGCGTATAGAGTTCGAACGGAATTCCAAGCACCTCGGCGACCTCCCTCTCCTTCCAGAGATGAAGCGTCGTCCATGCGCTTCCCAGGCCACGGGATCGCAACGCCAGCATGAAACTCCAGGCGGCCGGCAAGATCGAGCCCCAGAGGCTCGCCTGATAGAAGGCGTTGCGTCCCTCGACGCGTCCCCGGAACGTCGGCACGACCAGCACCGGGACGTCCTGCATCCGCTCGATCAGGTAATAGACCGAGGCACCTATCTCCGCCATTCGTCCGCCGCGCCCGACATCGAGTTCCCCGAGCGCTGCGGGGTTTTCGGAGAGAATCTTCTCGAAGTGTGCGAGTGCCTCGCGGTTGAGATCGGCCAGACGTGCGCGCGTCTGCGGGTCGTCGACCGCAACCCACTCCCAGAACTGGTTGTTCGACCCGTTGGGCGCCTGGAGCGCGAGATCGATGCATTCCTCGACGAGAGACCGCGGCACCGGACGCTCGAGGTCCAGGCGCTTGCGCACATTTCGTGTCGTCGTGAGGAGTTCGTCGATGTCGATCGCGATCGGTTTCATCGCAAGAGGCTCAACTCGTCGGGAAACCGCCGTTGAGTCCGATGGTCTGCCCCGTGAGCCAACCCGACTCGGGGGCGGCGAGGTAGACCACGGCCGCACCGACGTCGACCGGGGTGCCCAGGCGTCCCACCGGGACCCCCCGGGCGAGGTGTTCGGTCACCGAAGGGTCGTCATGGTTGTCGATCATGCCGAGTGCCACCGAGTTGGCGGTCACCCCCAGCGGAGCGACCTCGGCGGCGAGGTGGCGCATGAAACTCAGGCCACCGCCCTTTCCGGCGCCGTAGGCCGAAACGCCCAGTGCGATGCCGATCTGTCCCGCGCCCGAGGTCACGGTCACGACGCGGCCCCAACCGCGCTCACACATGCCGTCGATGACTGCGCGCGTGCAATTCATCACCCCGTAGACGTTCAACTCCACGTAGGGTCGCCAGTCCCCGGGCGACGTATCGCGAAACTGGGCCACGGCCATCCCCGGCGGAATGCCCGCGTTGTTGACCAGGATGTCCACCGCGCCGAGAGCGGCAGATCCCGCCTCCACGCCGGCCTGCACGGCCGTGAAGTCGGTGACGTCGAAAGGCGCTGGCATCGCGCGCCCCCCGTCCGCGCGCAGGCTCTCGGCCACCGCCGCGGCCCGCTCCGGAACCAGATCGTTGACGAGCACGGCCGCCCCCTGCTCCACGAGGGCCGCCGCAACGCCAGCGCCCACGCCCTGT
>JAPOLW010000644.1 GCA_029976905.1 bacterium
GGTTGATCTGAAGATAATGATGCGACTCTTTTTAATGAAGAATTTCCTGAGTTTTTGAGCGCCAGTGCGCGCAGCTTGTCGTTTAGCGTCTCTGTGCGTGTATCTGTGCCTGATGCTTGCTGTGCTGCCTGAGCTTTATCGGTCGAATTTTTACCGCTGTCGGATATCAGGCTGTTCAGCTTCGCGATTTCCTTTCCCCAGCCAGCGATAGCCGCCATCGACGTTGGTGAAAGATTCGCAATAAAGTCATTATTAGCGACGTTAAAATTTTTCGGGTCCGTCCCAGCTTTCTGAAACTCACCCCAGAGCTTGGAAAAAGCAATGAATTTATCAAAGCCCGGTAATGTTCTGAGCTTGATTACATCCAGCTTTTGCGTCTCTTCCAGTTCCGAAATAATGTCAGCAGCGGCTTCTATCGCCTCTGTGAACATGGAGGCCGCCAACGTCTTGTCGAGCCAGGCATGTTGCTGGCAAAGATCCTTGCTGAGGGACTCCAGGTCAGTCTTGCTGATGGCGCAGAATTCGTTCAGCCGATTGATGGAGTCGACCATGTCGCGCCGGGCCGTACGATCGATACCGGGTGGGTTTTCGAGCGAGAGGACCGGTTCGCCGCGGTTGCGAAACTCCACGCCCTGGTGGATCGTGGGAAGGAAGCCGCTGCCCCACACGGCATTCCCAGCTCCCGGAATGCGGTTGGTCACCATCGCCACGAAGGCGGGCAGATCGTCGTTCTCGCTTCCGAGGCCGTAGCTCAGCCAGGCGCCGAGGCTCGGACGGCCGAATCGTCCGAACCCGGTCAACAAGAAGAGCTGCGCCTGGCTGTGGTTGAACTCGTCGGTCTGTGCCGAGCGGACCAGGGTGATCTGATCGGCGATCCCGTGGAGATGCGGCAAGAGGTCGGAGAGTTGCGTACCTGCCTCGCCCGCCGGGGTGAAGCCGTAGGGACTTGCCTTGATCAGCGGGTCGCCCCGCAGGAAGGCAAATCGCTTGCCTTCCATGAGTTCGGCGGGGCAGGGCTTGCCGTCCCACCGGGCCAAAGCCGGCTTGGGATCGAACATGTCGATGTGCGAGGTGCCGCCGACCATGTGCATGTAGATCACGCGACGTGCGCGCGGAGCGAAGTGGGGCCCAAAGGCGGCGTGGGCGTCGCGCCCCAGCAACGTTCCGAGCGCGGCGGTACCGAGGGCCCCGGCGGCTCCATAGAGGAACTGGCGCCGGGAGAGGAGCGTCTCGCTCTGCGTGGGGCGGCGATCCATCACGTCCTCGAAATGGTCTCGTCGAGGTTCAAGAGGACCTGAGCGACCTCGAACCACGCCGCCAGAGCCGCGACGTCGGTGCCGTCGCGGATGGGCACGCGCGCACTCCGAAGCAGCTTCGTTGCGCCTTCGGGGTCGGTCTCGAATCGCGCCCGTGCGCCGTCGAGCAGGCGCCGGAGCTCGGTGATCTCGGCGGGCCGCGGCATGCGCCCGACCGCGAGCCGCAGGCCATGGGAGATCTTTCCGTCCGTGTCCTCCGAGGCCCCCTCGTGCAAGATCCGCTGGGCGAGAGCGGCGGACATTTCGACCTGGGCCTGGCCGTTCAACAGTGAGAGGGCCTGCAAGGGCGTATTGGTCTGCGGGCGGCGCACGGTACAGGTGGTGCGGTCGGGGGCGTCGAAGGCCACCAGGTCCGGATGCGGCGACGAGCGTCGCCACACCACATAGACACCTCGACGAAAACGGTTCTCGTCGCGGTTGGCGCTGTAGCGGGTCACGAACCCGCCGGCGTGGTTCCAGATCCCCGGCGGCTGCGGCGGGTAGATCGGAGGCCCGCCGCGTCCGCGATGCAGAAGGCCGCTGACGGCGAGTCCGTTGTCGCGAACGAGTTCGGCGGGAAGTCGTCGGCGCTCATTGCGTGCCAGGAGCACATTGAGTGGATCGCGTTCCCGCAGTTCGTCGGGGAATCGACTCGATTGCTGATAGGTCGCCGACGTGACGATCTTTCGGTGGATGGATTTCATCGACCAGCCTCGCTCGACGAACTCCACGGCGAGCCAGTCGAGTAGACCGGGGTGGCTGGGCGGATCGCCGCGGGTCCCGAGGTCTTCGGGAGTGCGAACGAGCCCGTGGCCCAGGAGTTCGCCCCACCAGCGATTTACCGTGACGCGACCGACCAGGGGGTTGGCGGGATCGACCAACCACCGGGCCAGTCCCAGTCGATTGCGCGGAAGCGTGTCGTCGAAGGGATGCAGGACGGTTGGGGTGCCGGCTTCCACCGCGTCTCCGGGTGTGAGGAAGTTCCCTCGCTTGAGGAGGTGGCTGGTGCGCCCCTGGGGGAGTTCCTGCATGACGCGCGCGTGCGCTCGTTTGAGGCGCGCTCGGGCCCGGCCAAGGCGGTTGAGATCGGTGTACGCCTGCCGTCCCTCCTTTTCGTAGAACCGTCTCAGGGACTGGTTCTCGTTCGCGGAGAGGTCGCTGCGTTCCAGAAGGCTGGCGATGGTCGGAGGCAGCTGAAGACCGATTGTCGGCGAGG
>JAPOLW010000645.1 GCA_029976905.1 bacterium
CTCACCGGGCGACCGGTGGTGTCTCTGCGCCGCACGCTGGCTCGAAGCCTACCAGCACGATGCCGCGCCGCGGGTCTGGCTGACGCGTACCCACCTCCGGGCTCTGGAGACGGTGCCGCTCGAAGTCCTGCGCCGCTTCGCCGTCGACCTGAACTAGCCCCCCTGCAAAGGCACCCCGGACCCGCGACGCCCGCCCCGGATCCCATCCACGGCGGCCCGCAGCCTCCGGCTCAGGACGGGCGGATGCGGTAGCGCAGGGGCATCCGCTTCACGCCGCCCAGAAAGCTCGAGCGCATTCGCTCGACGGGCCCCGCCAACTCGACGTGCTCGAGGCGGCGCGCCAATTCGTCGAAGATCACCCGCAACTCCAGGCGCGCGAGGTGTGCACCGAGGCAGAAATGCTCTCCGATGCCGAAGCCCAGATGGGGGTTGGGATTGCGGTCGATGCGAAAGACGTCGGGATCCTCGAAGACGTCCTCGTCGCGGTTGGCCGAGGGATAGAGCAGGCACAGGGAATCGTTGGCGCGGATCGTATGCCCTCGGATCTCGACGTCTTCGACCGGCGTCCGGCAGAACTGGATGACCGGCGCCGTCCATCGCACGATCTCCTCGACGGTGTCATCGACCCGGGCGGGCTCGGCCTGCAGAAGGGCAAGTTGCTCGGGGTTCTCCACGAGCGCGAGAAGCCCGCCGCTCGCCGCGTTTCGCGTCGTCTCGTTGCCCGCCACCACGAGAAGCAGGAAGTAGGACAGGAGCTCGAAGGCGGGCATGGGTGCCCCGTCCTCCATCTGCGCGGTCGAAAGCACGCTGACCATGTCGTCGCGAGGGTTCTTGCGACGCTCCTCGGCGAGATCCGAGAAGTACTCGAAGAGTCCGGTGCGCGCCCGCTCGACGTTGCCGAAGGGCTCCTCGTCGTCCATGTATTCCTCGTCGGCCGCGCCGGCGATCTGATTGGTCCAACGGAACATGAGGCGCCAGTCCTCACGCGGCACCCCGAGCATGTCGGCGAGGACGTTGAGGGTCAGCGGCGCCGTGAAGTCGCCGACGAAGTCGCCCTCGCGCTCCTCCCCATCACCGGCCATGGCATCGAGTAGCTCGCGCGTGATGCGCCGCACCTCCTGCGCACGACGCTGAATCGACCGCGGTGTGAACCAGCCGCTGCCGACCCGACGGAACGCGGCGTGCTCGGGAGGATCCATGTTCAGCAGGTGGCGGGCGAGGGTCCGCTCCCCCTCGACCGGAGCCCCCTCTTCGAAGATGGCGAGCCGCGGGGCGTTCAGGAAACGCCGCGGCTGCTTGGAGATCGAAATGATGTCGTCGCGCTTGGTGACCGCCCAGAAGCCCACCCCTCCCTCGAGGTCGAACCAATGGATCGGCGCCTCGTTGCGGAGTCGCTTCCAGGCGTCATGGGGGTAGCCATCGCGGGCAAAGGCATCGGGCCCGATGACGTCCTTGGTCGTGGGAAGCGGTCGGTCACTCATGGATCCAAGGATAGCACCTCGACGCCGGCCGAAAGAGCGCTTTCCGGTTCCCCTCGCCCGCGGGCCGGGCCCCGGCGACGACCCGCGGCAGGCGGCGACCGCACCGGTCGATCGCCTGCCTCTCCCGCGACGCCTCTACGCCCCCCAGGGGGTGATGGCTTCCTTGAGGCGCGCGTATCCGTCGAGGAAGCCGGGGCGCTCGCCCGCGTAGATCTCGTCGAACTTCGCCAGGGCGCCGTCGAGCCAGAGGCGCAGATCTTCATTGCCGGGATTCGCGTCGAGGTACGCGTCGCGGATGAGCACGAAGTGGATCCGTGGGTCGTAGGGCTTTTTGGTTCCGCCCAGGGATTCGTCCCCGTCGAGCAGGCGCAGCAGCATGGCATCGGCCGATCCCAGGGTCTGCTCGTGGATGGGCGGACCGGACATCCGGTACATCACCGAGGTCATGTCGCGACCGTTGCCGGTCGTGTAGCCCATGTCGCTCCACAGGTCGGCCATCCGACCAGAGGTTCCCACGTGGTCGAGCACCTTCTGCCCGAAGTGGCGCAGCGGCTCGGATACGTCGGCGAGAAGGTCGGTCAGACGGTCCCCGTCGAGATCGGTGGCCAACACGACGACGTCCACGTGATCGATGAGGTCCCACAGGAGCAGTCCATAGTTTGTGTCGGAAATGTGCTGCTCGACGCGTCCACCCCAATTCTCCATGCCGGCTTTGAAGTCCGGAGGAAGGAGCGCGATGATGCGGTCGACGCGTTCGCGGTGTTCGACATAGCCGTCGACCGCGTATTTGCGCCCGACCTCGAACTTCGTCCCCTCGAGCATCCAGGAGAGGATTCCCGAATTGATCCCGTCCTCCTGCGCCTGGGTGGGCTTGAAAGCGACCCGACCCAAGCGCCCGCTCTCGTGCACCATCTGCAGGAAGCGGCGGCACGCGTAGGCCATCTGGATCCCCGGCGTGTTCATCTCGGAGTGGATGATGCCGGTCTCGGGGTTCACGTCGAAAACCGCCTTGTCCTGCGAATACGGCA
>JAPOLW010000646.1 GCA_029976905.1 bacterium
GCCGGAGGCGACCGCCGAGACCATCGGTGCGGATCGCTTCCTCGATACCGGCGACATCGGCCGTCTCGACGAGAAGGGCCTGCTCTACATCAACTCCCGCGCTCGCGACATGATCCTGCGCAACGCCGAGAATATCTATCCGGTGGAGATCGAGTACCGTCTCGACCGGCACGCTGCGGTTCGCGAGTCGGCGGTCTATGGCATCGAACACCCGCAGTGGGGGCAGGAGGTGAAGGCCGTGGTCGTCCCCGAGGGCGACGTTCCTCCCACGGCGGAGGAACTGGCCGCCTGGTGCGGAGAGACCCTCGCGCCCTACAAGGTCCCGACGGCGTGGGAGATTCGCCGGGAGCCGTTGCCGCGCAACCCCGCGGGTAAGGTGCTGAAGAACGTTCTTCGAGGCGACGCGGCAAACGTCCTGACCGACGAATGAGAGGGATGGCCCGCGGCTTCCGTTCGCGGGTGCCCTCTGCCATGACATGGGGCCATGCCGTCGACGCACCCGGGCGAAGGACCTTCTCTGACGCTCTACACGCTGGGAGGGGCTTTTGGTCTGCAGAACGTCAGCCCGTTTTGCCTCAAGATCGAGATGCTGATGACCGCGCTCGACATACCCTTCGAGCTGGCCGTCGAGCCCGATCCGCGGAAGGCACCCAAGGGGAAACTTCCCTTCCTCATGGTCGATGAGCGGGTCATCGCCGACTCCGAACTGATCACCGAGTACCTCGACGAATCCACCGGCGGGAGGGTGTACGCGGGCCTCTCGCCTGCGCAGCGTTCACGGGGCGTCGCCCTCGCTCGCTTGATCGACGATCATCTCTACTGGCTCTTCGTCGCCAGTCGCTGGCTCGACGACGCGTGGTTTCCGCACATCGTCGATGGCTTCTTCCATATCGCCCCCCGCCCCGTGCGTCCCCTGGTCGCACGACTGGCCCGACGGCAGGTCCGGCAGACCTTCCACCTGCATGGCCTTGGACGACACACGCTCGAGGAGCAACGCGGATTCGTCGAGCGCGATCTGCGGGCGCTCGAAGATGCCGTGCCGGACGAGGGTTTCCTCCTCGGGAAGAAGCCCTGTCTCTACGACTTCACCGTGTCGTCGTTCATGGCGGGCGTACTCGACAACGAGCCGCCCACCTGGGTCACCCTCATGGCCCGCGATTACCGACGTCTGGCCGACTATGCCGAGCGGGTCCAGGCGCACGTCGGTGTGTATGGACGGGAGCGGAGTTCGCGCTAGGGGCGTTGCCGCGCGCCCGCCACCCTCCGCGGCGTCCCGGGCGGCGGGCGATCACTGCGCCGGGCTGTCTCCACGGCGTGCCGACGGCGTGAACCGCACCGGCATCTCCTCGAGACCGGAGATGAAGTTGGAGGCACGTCGGGGCAGAGGAGCGTCGCTCGCGAGAGCCAGATCGGGGAGGCGCTCCAGGAGTCGCTCGAACATGATGCGGAGTTCGAGGCGCGCCAGGCTGGCCCCCAGGCAGTGGTGCGGCCCATAGCCACCGAAGGCGACGTGATCGTTCGGGTCGCGCTCGACGTCGAAGGTCTCGGGGGCCGTAAACGCGCGCTCGTCGCGGTTGGCGGCCTGGTAGAGCAATAGGACCTTGTCTCCCTCGCGGATCGTCTGCCCGCGCAACTCCACGTCGCGCGTTGCGGTGCGGTTCATGTTCTTGATGGGTGAGACCCAGCGCAGGAATTCCTCGACGGCGATCCTCAATTTGCCCGGATCCTCGACGAGCTTCCGCCGCTCGGCGGGGTGCTCGATGAGGGCGAGCGCGCTCTCGGTGATGACGTGCCTCGTGGTTTCATCGCCACCGACGAGGATCAGGAGGGACTCATGGGCGATCTCCTCGTCCGTGAGGCGCTCGCCGTCGACCTCGCCGTGGACCAGAAGGGAGACGAGATCTTCGGTCGGGCTCTTCCGACGGGCCTCGATCGCTCCCATGATGTAGGTGAAGTACTCGCCGGCCGCGACGTTCGCGGCCTGGAGTTGCGCCTCGGTCGCGGTGGCCGACGTTGCCTGCAGCATGTCCTCCGACCAGCGCAGGAGTGTTTCGAAGTCTTCCTTGGGCATGCCGAGCATGTCGCCAATCATGATCAGGGGCAGGGGGGCTGCGATCTCGCGCACGAATTCGCACGTGCCGCGCTCGCAGACGGCGTCGATCAGCCAATCACAAATCTCGCGAACGCGCGCTTCGTGCTCGGCCAGTCGCCGCGGCGTAAAGCCGCGATTGACGAGGCCGCGCCGCCGCTTGTGTTCGGGGTCGTCCATGTTGATCGACGACGGCGTCCAGCTGTCGGGCCGGGAGCCTTTGGCCGACGAGAAGATCTCGGGCGACTTCGAGACGCTCATCACGTCCTCGTAGAGGGAGACGCCCCAGACCTGGCCGCGCGGATCGTAGTAGACCGGTGCGTTCGCACGCATCCACGCGTACGCGTCGAAGGGCTGGGCGGCGTAGAAGTCGCCGTCGAGAAGGCGGATGTCGTCCCGAAGGGGGTGGTTGG
>JAPOLW010000647.1 GCA_029976905.1 bacterium
AAACTCCCGGGAGTACCGAAATTCGTTCACTCCATCGAACAAGTGCCGGATGCTACGGATGGCGAGGATGTCGGCATCGACGTACATCACCGTCTCGTACGCACTCAGGTCGACGAAGTGGTGGATGCGCAGGCGTGCCATGAGGTATTTGTCACGGTCTGATCGACCATGTGCGGGATCACACAGCAGCTTCGGGTCCACCTCGAGAAGATGCGCGTCGCCGCCAATACCCGCCTGCAACGCCTCCGAAGCGGAATCCGTGACGACGATGATCTCGTCGGTGACCTCACCCCACCGGCGTAGCGACTTGACGCACCACTGCACGGACTCGTGGAAGCGAGCGTCATTCTCTCCTACGGCAACGAGATAGACGAGGTTCATTGGACCGAGGGCCTGGGGATATCGCTCAGCAGCTCGCCGACGCGCCCGACCTGCGACACGTCGGGGCTCAATTCGAGCCTATAGGAGGGAATCGATGCGACGAAGCCGGCCAACATGTCGAGAAACGAAGAATAGTCCTCGTTCTTGGCAAAGCGGAAGGTCTCCCGGGCCATGTCCACCATCCAAAGGAGCGCCTCGCGGGCACTTGCTGGCCGAAGCGAGAGCGACGCGCCGACGCTGGTGAGAAAGAGGCCATCGGGCGCATGATCCTGGTTTGGACACGCGTCGAAGAAGTCCTCGGCGCGCAGCTCCTTCTTGGGGGTGCCGCCGATGTCGACTGGAACAGAGCGCAACTGGTTCGGGAGCAGTTCCTCCTCCGTCACGGCCGTCACACGCATACGGGACGAGCAGCCACTTACGAGAAAGCCGTCGTTGGCCTTGGTCAGGATCGTGTGGTCCTCGGAAAGAAGGGTTCCCCCGGCCTGCCCGAGGGCGACCGAAACGGTCGACTTGCCTGCTCCCTTGTGACCCGAGAACAGGTTGACACGACCCGAGAAATGCACGGCCGCGGCGTGCAGGAGCATGCGGTCGAGCAGCAATAGGAGCCGGTTCGAGAGGATCAAGAAATGGTAGGCAAGCTGCTCTGGCTGCATCTCGGGCTGTGCGACGACGAGTTCGGCGCGCGGATGTCCGGGCCTGAGGTGAAGGCGGCATGTCAACGGATCGGTCACCAGGCGGTAGCCGTCGCCGACGGTCTCGACGCGAAGCGCATCGGATGTGCCGCGGCTCCCGACCGGACGCTCGACGATGTGAATCGAGAGCCCGATCGGAGTGAAAACTTCGCCCTCGAAGAGCCTGGTTCCATAGACTTCGGCTAGTACGCTGGCGTAATGCTCTGGCTCAGATTCGATCGAGCAGAGCAGACTGCCGATGTAGAGGTACTGTGTTTTGCCGGCCGGCATCTGCGGTGACCAGGGCGCTAGCCCGGCAAGGGCGGGATTTCCCGCCCCAGGACTCGCTGGGCGATCGCCCGGCGTAAACGGCGGAGGAGGTGGCTCCCATGAGAGCGCCGATACACGCGAAGGGCCTGTTGGGTCTGCGCCTTCCAGTCGTCGTCGGTGCAATCGAGTTGCTCCCCGTCGCGGATGCGAGCGACGACCCGGCCGAGGATATCCGCGGCATGGACATGGAACCTGAGGCTGGGCCAGGAGTCGCACCAGAGAACCAGGTGATCGCTCCTCCGCGCCACGACGCGGCGTGTGGGGTACTTGCTCTCGTATCGATACGTGATGATCTGGCCGACCTCGACATCCTCGAACGCGACGGGCTCGAGGACCACGTTGTCCCCTTCCCGAAGAATCGGCTCCATGCTCTTGCCATGAAACATGACCTTGGTCCGCGGGGCGTACAGAAGCTGCAAGGCCTCGGCGGCAGCTCTTGCCGATGCGCGGTTCATTCACCGCTCAAGATGAGTGTCTCGAGATCCCCAAATTTGACGAGGTCGGGTGGTTCGTAGGGATCAGTCGTGGGCGTCTGGGCGACCACCGCACTCTCTGGCTGTTCGGCCCGCTCCACCTGCTCGATCAACCCGGCTTGCTCGAGTCTGCTCATGAACGAGGACACATGGTCGCGGGCCTCCGCTTCGCTCAGCGGATAGCGAAGCGAAATGGCCTCCACCAGCTCGTCGTCGGACCGGGCCCCATCCGCCAGCAAACCCCAGAGCAGGGTCCCGGAGAGGTTCAGGCCGAAGTACTCCGACGTCTCGGTATGGATGACGACCGCCTCGTCATCGACGACTTGCCAGGTTGCCGCACCCGCACACTGATAGAAGGACGACAGCCGATTGCTCATGATGCTAACTTCCTCTCCGCCATACCAGGTGATTCTCTTGTAGGTCCTTCCCCTCCGTTCTGGGCTCGGCCCCTGGAGCGTTCGCGCGGGACCGCCGCGCCGTTCCGTCGTTGGGAGCGGCCCCTTCGAGGAACGCAGTCACCCTCTGCTCAGACTGCCGCACGGCCCTCGTCCTCCGATTGGTCGCCGCCGCGTGCCGGCCAGCGACCGGTGAGAGAAAGAATCCAGAACCTTTGTGATCTTCCAGGGTGTAGTTGCAGGAGGGTTT
>JAPOLW010000648.1 GCA_029976905.1 bacterium
GAGCGACGGAACCGTGGGCGTCGGTTCCTCGGCCTGTCCCTGCAACACCCAGAGGACCGGAACCCCGGACAGCGGGTTGAACTGCGCATCGAGCACCGTCGCGGTGACCGTCGCCGTGCCGCCATCGGGACCATTCAAACTTGGCGGTGCAGCATCGACCACCACCCGCGCGGCCTGAACCGGCGGAGGGGTCGGCGTCGGCGCAGGCCCCGGGCCCGCTGTCGGACGCGGCGTAATGGAGACGTTCGCACTGGCCGTCTGCCCGCTCCGGTCCGTACACAGGATGGTGAAGGTCGAGTCCCGTGCCACGTCGTTCGGGAAGAAGGTGAACGTCCCGCCGCGCTCATCGACCGTCGTCGGGGAGATGCTCCCACCGCTGGGAGAGCATTCGTACGGTGGAACGCCGCCGGTGAGCGCAAAGGCCTGGCTCTGGCCCGCCTCGAGGGTCGCACTCTCCGGTGTGATCTCCAGGGAGGTGAACTCCACGCTCACGGTTCCCGAGACGGTCTGCCCGGCAGCGTCGAGCACCCCGAAGGTATGCGCCCCGCCGACGCGACCCGCCACCGTGTACTGAACGACCGCCGGGAACCGCCCCGAGAAGTCGATCTCGGCGACGCCGATCCCACTCGATCCGTTCTGGACGAAATACGGTACCGTCGTCTGCTCGACCGCCGAGAGGCCCGCGGCTCCCTGCGGTGGCGGATTCGCGTCGGTGAACGGTACGCCACCCAGCACCACGAATTGGAGGGGCAAGCCCGCCGGTGGGTCCGAGACGGAAATCTCGGTGGGCAAAAGGACGAATCCGTCGTTCTCGATGGGAATGAAGCCGACGTCGTAGACCGTCACGAAGATCAAGCCGGACAACTGGAGATTTCCACTCGAGGAGACCACGGCCATGCGTCCGGGCTCGGACGGCGCCACCAGAGTGATCTGCGCGATGCCTTCGGCGTCGGTACGCGCTTCTCCCCGAGGGAAGTCGTTCTCCACGCCCGGCAGGCCCGGCGCTGCCGGAACAAACCGCGCACTCCGGAAATCGGCGGAGAAGTCGATCATCCGCCCGACCAGGGGCCGCCCCCGAGGGTCGAGAAGCCGCGCGAAGACGGTGATCCGATCGGCGAGATTCGCGTCCAGGCCCGCCGCCGATACACCCATCGTCAGGCTCCCGGCGTTGCTGGTACTGCCCGCGGGATTCAGGACGAACTGAGGGGTCCGCTCCGAGCTGGTGCCGCCGGAACCGCCGCCGCACGCCGAAAGCCCGAGGACGCCCGACAGGACGATCGCCACGACTCCACTCCACCCCACCCACTTCTTCATGCCGCCCTCCCCGGCCCTCGGCGCGACGCCGTCGTCACGACCGCCGGGTCACCTGGTGATCGTAAATTGATACCCGACTTCGTTGGTCGTGTAGCGCGCGCCGTTCACCGCCCGGCCCCTCGCCTGGAAGTAGGCGTTCATCGCGTAGGGCACCGACGGAAGATCGTTCGCGTTCAGATTGAGAAACGCGATCATCTGCTCGGGTAACATCTGACCGAGCAGCTGGCTGTAGACCAGGTTCGTCTGCCCGCTCGCGGCGTCCTCTTCGGACCCCGACGGGTTGATCTGGACGCTGACGGTGATCGAGTTCTCGGGAATCGCGATGGCCGCTCCCGGGATTTCGTAGCGTACGGCAATCTCCTCGACGTTCAGCGCCATCTGGGAAAGAGCGTTCACCAGGCCCATGTAGCCGCCGCAGGGATTCCCGCCCAGGGAGCCCCGGTCCGGGAAGAATCGCGTGGTTTCGAGATTGATCGCGAACGCCGTGTCCGCAATGGCATTCTCCACCGTCGGCTGGGTACACGAGATCTGGGCGCTGCCGGGCACCCCGCCGAGGTTCTCCGGACCGCGCACGAAACCAGTGGCGCGAAAGACCAGCCCCGGATCTCCGTCCGGATCGCCGCCGCCCCCGCAACCGAGCAAGCCTACGAAGGCGAGGAATCCTGCGCCCAGACACGTCCTGAAGGTTGCCATCCGCATTCCCCTGCTTCCTCCCACACCATCCTGCATCACGCGCGACCCGGCGACGCCGGGTCGCTCCGGGCGCATCCCGTCGCGATCACGAGCCCGCTCCCGCGTCGTTTTCGACTCGCTCGATCTCCCGCTCGATGGCATCGACCACCGCCCCCACGCCGAGCTCGGAGGTATCGATCCGACAGGGAATCTGCGCATAGGCCGACTCCCGTTCGTCGAGGAGTTCGCGAATCCGACCGACGAGGTCGGGGTATCCGGCGAGAAGCGGCCGCTTTGCTACGTCATGACCGACACGCCGCGCGACGGCCGCCGGGCTCGCAACCAGGCAAACCAGGAGCGCCCCGGCGGCCAGAGCCTCCCGATTTTCGCGGTCGACGACGGCTCCACCGCCAGCGGCAATCACCACATCCTCCTGCGCGCAGGCCTCGCGCACCACCTGCCGTTCGAGAGCACGGAAGGCCTTCTCCCCTTGCTCGGCGAAGATCTCCCGG
>JAPOLW010000649.1 GCA_029976905.1 bacterium
CTGGGATGCCCAGACCCAGGCGCTGTACCAGAAGCACCTGACCGAGGGGCTCGAATTCCGGAACCTGGAGACACTCTTTGGTCAGGTCATGGCCACGCAGAGAGTGGTCATTGCCAATGCGCCCTCGAGCGACCCGCGTCGCGGCGGACTCCCGCCGGGCCACCCGTCGCTTTCCGCCTTTCTCGGACTCCCCTTCGAATTCGACGGCAAAATGGTCGGGATGGTCGGCCTCGCGAATCGGCCCGGCGGTTACGATTCCGGCATCATCCGGTTCCTGCGGCCCCCGCTGGAGACGTGTGGTCACATTCTGCAGAGCTACCGCAACCTCCTGGCGCGCCAGGCAGCCGAGGCGGCCTTGCGTGAAGAGAAGGAGCGCTACGAGGATCTCGTCGAGAATCTCAGTGAGCTCATTCAGACGACCGATGCCGAGGGCCGCATCCAATACGTGAACGCGGTATGGCGCGAGGCTCTGGGGCATGCCGAAAGCCGGGGGCTCGACGTCTGGACGATCGTCGCGCCGCAGAGCCGTGCTTCCTTGCGCGCGGGTCTCGACCGGCTGGCGGAGGAGTCGCACCTTCACGGAATGGACCTGACCCTCGTCGCCCAAGATGGCGAACTCGTCGAAGTCGAGGCAAACATCGTGGCCCGACTCGAAGAAGGCTGCATACGCGAGGTTCGTTACTATCTCCGGGACGTGACGGCGGCACGGCGGGCCGAACGCGAGATCGAGCGACTGCGCCAGGCGGCGCAACAACGCGAGCGACTCGCGGACGTCGGTGTCCTGACGGCAAAGATCGTCCACGACTTGAGCAATCCTCTCGCGGCCCTTTCGATGGTCAGTCAGGGCATCAAGCGGAAGATCGAGCGGCAACCGGAGGGGGCGGCTAGCGCGCTCGCCGCGCCGGTCGACCGCCTGATCCAGACCACGACCCATCTCGACGCCATCCTCTCGGACTTCAAGGACTTCGCGCGCGGTCAGGCCCTGCGGCTCTCCCCGGTGGACCTGTCGGCGATCGTTCGTGACCTTGCGGTACTCTGGCGCCCGGTCGCCGAGCATCGCGGGGTGGAGCTGCGCATCTCCGTGAAGACGCCGTTCCCGACGATCACTGGCGATCTGGAAAAGATCCGACGCGCGACCGAGAACCTGTTGAAGAATGCGATCGAGGCGCGAGAGCAGGGGCGGGGAAGCATCGAAGTGAGCCTCACGCCAGCTCCCGGCGGCGGCGTCCTGCTTCGGGTTTCCGACGATGGCCCGGGGGTCCCGGAGGGCATCGATCCCTTTGCGCTCTTCGTCTCGAGCAAGGCCACCGGCACGGGCCTTGGCCTACCCATCTGTCGCCAGATCGTCGAAGCGCACGGCGGTCACCTCGAACACCGGCCGGGATACCCCTGCGGCGCCGTGTTCGAGATGACACTCCCCAAGCGGCCGGTTCCCGAGGGTCTATCGACCTGAGATGCGACGGCGGGCGTCTGGGCCGGCGGTCGGATCGTGCGCGGGCTTCGGCCGCGACGGTCCCGGCGTCCGCTCAGAAGGGATTCCAGGTATCCTTGCGGCTGAACTTGAGGTAACCGGCGCTGCCCCCCGCCCGGCGGCCGGTACCGGTTCGAATGGTCGCCAGAACCACCTTCCCCATTTGGTTGTAGGTGGCTCCGACCCCGCCAACGAAGTAGATCCCGCCGTCGACGCCCGGGAAGCGCGCGAAGATGTCATCCGCTTTGGCGAGGTTGTAGACCAGGATGAGGGTCTGGCTGCTCGAGCCGCCCAGGTCGAAGCCCACCGAAGGGCTTTGCCAGAAGACCTTCCGGCTCGCGCCTTCCTTCATCTGGAGTTGGCCCTTGCCGTACCGAAGCCCGGCGCCAATAGCACCGCCCTTGTCGCTGCCCTTGATGATGCCGTTGGGCTCACCGAATTGGTCGGTGATCTTGCGCACGACCTTGGTGAGTTCGGCCGTACTTCCGCCGAAGAACGAATTCACCTCCCCCATGACCTTCTCCAGCGAGTAGGTGTCGGCATGGGCACGGGGCGCCGGGGCGAGCAGGGACGCGGTCAGGGCGACCACGAGGACGAACGCGCATCTTCTCGACGAGAAATTCATGGGAAACTCTGAAACAACGACGGTGCGCGCTGGCAAGGGGCGGGCATCGCTCTCGAACGTGGGCGCGCGAGGGCGGGGGTTATCGAAGAGAATCGATTCCGATAACGTTCATGGGTGGTGCACGAAGGTTTTGCTTGGCTTGGCCTGGCGATGTTGATCGTCCAGTCCGGTACGTTCTCCGGACACAACCTCGCTCTCTTCGGTCTGCCGCTCATCCGCCTCCGGGCGATGGAAGAAGCCGGCGCCGCGCGGGCGACGCGGGTTCTCGCCGTGCGTCGCGACGGGAACTTCGCCCTGAGCACCATCCTCTGGGGGAACGTTGCGACGAACGTCCTCCTCACGCTTCTGTCGGATTCGTTGATGGTGGGAGCGACCGCCTTCTTCTTTTCCACCTTCGTG